>JAEVYV010000335.1 GCA_023392575.1 Bacteroidota bacterium
GAACGAATCCTGCTTCATGAATGCAGGATGCCATTGGGGCCAGCGCTCCGTATTCTTTATCAGCGCCAAAACAGAATCCCTGGGCGGAGCTATATTCACGGCCTTTGAAATGCGGATGTTCGAAGGAATCATCAGCGAAATAGCGGTAACCACCAGGAACAAAAAAACAAAACTCAAAAGGGCTAATTTGATCAGGCGCATGGTGCAAAGTTGCTTAAAACATCAAGCATTCAGGTGAAAATCTTTTGGTGCGGTTTTATGGTTGTCTGCACTTAAAATATATACAACGGGTGTGGTAAGACTTCTTCGTTTCACCTTCTTGTAAAGCCGGTTTCCCAAAAGCTTATTCCCAGCGAAACACTTTTGTGGTAACGGCGTAAATGGCCACGCCCCAAACCAATAAAACGCCAATCTGGGGCCAGCAGCTTACCAGCGAAGCGCCTTCAAAAGCCACGTTCCGCATGGCGTCGTTAAAAGCGGTGAGCGGCAAGATTTGTATGATGGGTTGCAGAAAGGCCGGCAACGCCGTTTTGGAAAAAAACGTTCCGGACAAAAAATATTGAGGAAACATAAACAGGTTGGCGTAAATGGGAATGACGTTTTGATTTTTGGCGATGGCCGTTATAAAAAAACCAAATCCCATAAATACCAACAGGGCCAGAAAACTCAATAGCAACATATCCACAAAAGTGAAAAGACCATTGGATAAGGTAAAATGATAGCCATAATATCCAAACCCAATCAACACTACCACCGTCATTAACTGAAAGATGACCTTAGCCATGCTTTCGCCTAGGATGATGTACTGCTTTTTCACCGGCGTTGAGTACATTCGTTTTAACACCAACGTTTCCCTCAGCGAGTAAAAGCTAAAGGCAATGCCAAACACGGCCGAGCCAATTAAGGAAAACCCAATCATCCCCGGCAAAATGAAATCGATCATGCGGTACTTGCGGCCGCCCTCCACCATGGTTTGGGTTACGGTGGCCACGGATGGACGGTCGGGGTAAGCCATGCTGTCCAGCGCCACGATGCTTGAATTGAGCGCCGAAGTCAACAAGCCAAAATCTTTCTGACTGGCAGGAGAGGTCCGCAGGTGAATGATGAATGGGGAATGAAGCTGGGAGTCCGTATTGGGCCTAATGTCAATTATGGCGGCAATCCGGCCCTTATTCAATTCATCGTGGATGTTTTTTTTCTTGTCGTCCACAAAATGCAACACCGGATTGTGCTTCAAGGACTGGTAGACCATGTTGGTGCTGTCCGCGCTTTTTTCAAACGCCACATCTACGGAAGGAGCACCGTTTCCGCCCAGGGAACCAAAAATCCAAATCAACACAATGGGGAAGAACAAACTAAAAAAAATGGACTGAGGGCTCCGGAAGGTCGCCTTCAGGCTGGCCTTGGTGATGGCCAGCATGGCAGTGAACTGATTGTATTTTTGGGACATGAAAATTCTTTTTACGAAGCGCCGAACGCAAAACGCAAGACGACAAGGCCGCTAAAGTAAGACAAGTACCGAAAACCTATCCAAACCATCTGGTTCGAAGAACCCGGAAAGAAGCCACTAGACGCCGCAGGTTGCCCCAACTCCTACTTATTGCCTGGTCAGGATCTCAAAGGGCATTCTTGCCTGTACCGATCCGGTCATCTCTTTTATCTTAACCAGTTGCTGGTACACCCGGTAATTGTCTTCGCCAATTTGCTGCCGGATCAGGGCGGCGGGTTCGGTTTTCTTTTTGCCCAAAATCTCATTGAGCCAGTTTTCCGATTCCGGATATTCTTTTAAACCATAGCTTTCCGCCTTGGCCAATCGGGCCGCACAATCAATGGCATCCTGCAAGTTGCCCATGCGGTCCACCAGACCCAATCGCAGGGCGTCTTCACCGCTCCACACCCGGCCCTGCGCAATGCTGTCGATATAACCGATCTCTTTTTTCCTTCCCTGCGCCACCCTTTGCTTGAACTGCAAATAAATTCGGTCTACGCTGCTTTGTACCATTTTTTGTTCGGCCTCGGACAACGGACGAAACACGCCGCCGGCATCGGCATAAGGCGCTGTTTTTACCGCATCAAAGGTGACGCCCAGTTTGTTTTTAAAAAATGATTCCATATTGGGAATGATCCCGAAAACACCGATGGAGCCGGTAATGGTATTGGGGTTGGCAAAAATGCTATCGGCCCCGCAGGCAATATAGTAGCCCCCCGAAGCGGCCACGTCGCCAAAGCTCACCACAACCGGTTTGCCGTCCGCTTTGGCTACCTGCAGTTCCCGCCAAATGTTTTCGCTGGCCAAAGCACTGCCGCCTCCGGAATTGACCCGCAGCACAATGGCCTTGACCGATTTATCGAGCCGGGCCCGGCGGATGATTCTTCGGAAATTGTCTCCGCCAATGTTTTCGTTGCTGCCCATCCCATCCACAATATCGCCCTGCGCATAAATCACGGCAATCCGGTTGCTGCCGCCTTTCCGTAAATTAACGGCCTCGTTGTAGGTGTTTACCGAAACCAAATGAAGCTTCTCGTATTTTCCAAGGGCCAGCTTGTTCTTGATTTCCTCTTTTACCTGGTCGTCATATTTTACACCGTCAATTAGTTTATGCGCTACGGCGTCCTGCGGGGTTTGAATGGAAGCGGTATTGGCCAGTTGGTGCAGGGTGGCCGTGTCCAGGTTGCGGGCCCGGGCCGACTGCACCAGGAAATAGTTGTACATGTCTCCTAGCCGCTCAATGGTTTGCAGCCGGTTTTCCGGCGTCATTTTATCGGTGCGGAAAATTTCGGTTGCACTTTTAAACTTGCCGGCATAAAAGATTTGCGCTTTGATGTCCAGCTTATCCAACAGGCCCTTTAAAAACGGCAGGGTAACGCTGTAGCCAAACCAGTCGAACTGACCGCTGGGATTGACGTAGATTTTATCAGCCGTGTTGGCTACAAAATAAGCCTGCTGGGACATCAGATCGCCGTGAGCGATCACAATTTTTTTGGACGATTTAAAATCCTGCAAGGCATTGCGCAGCTCGTTGCTGGCCGCAAAGCCGTTGGCATTCCGGTCGGCTTCGATATAAATTCCGGAAATAGCCTGATCGGTTTTGGCGTGCTGAATCAACCGGACCACATCAAACAGCCCGGGGTTGTCTCCTTCCTCCGAAAAACTGGAAAGAGGCGTGGTTTGTTTGCGCTCCAGAAAGTGTTTTCCCAGATCCAGCACCAAAACCGACTTTTCGGCCACCACCGGTTTTTCCTTGGAGGCAAAGCGGCTAACAAAGGCCACCAACAGAAAAAGCACAACCAGCGAAAAAACAATGGTGGAAAGCAGGGATGCAAAAAATATTTTAAAGAAGCTTCTCATATCGATTCATTCAGTTTTCAAAAATAAAAGATATTTGAAGCCATTTGAACAAACAAATATGGAGGATGTTTATTTGTTGATAGGCGGGAACATGGGAAACCGTGAAGAATACCTGGAAAAGGCAAAGCTGGCCATTGAAAAACGATGCGGAAAAATTAAAAAGCAATCCGCTGTTTACGAAACAGAAGCCTGGGGCATTACCCACCAGGAAAAATTTTTAAACCAGGCTTTGGCCATTCAAACCCGCCTTTCGCCCCAAGACTTACTAAACACGATTTTGGATATTGAAGGGCTGCTGGGCAGAAAACGAGCGGTCAAATATGGTCCGCGGATTATCGACATTGATATCTTACTGTTCAACAACCAGGTGGTCAACTTGCGAGATTTAAAAATCCCCCACCCCGAACTACAGAACCGCCGCTTTGCGCTGCAGTGCCTCAATGATATTGCTTCCGATCAGGTTCACCCGGTTTTACAAAAACCAGTGGCGCAACTTTTGGCAGAATGCACTGACCCATTGACGGTGCATAAATTTAGTTGACCACTTCGGCCAACAATATTTACTTTGCCCCCTTCCATTGCAAGCTGCTGATGAAGTATACGTTTATTACCATTGAAGGAAATATTGGTGCCGGCAAAACCACTTTGGCACATTTGCTTTCAAAACAGTTTAATGCCCGGCTGGTGCTGGAACAATTTGCCGACAACCCCTTTCTTCCCAAGTTTTACGAAAACCCGCAGCAGTACGCCTTTCCGCTGGAACTGTTTTTCATGGCCGAACGCTTCAAGCAACTAAAGGAACTGATCCAGCAAAAAGACCTGTTTCAAAACCTGACCATTTCTGATTATTTGTTTACCAAATGCCTGCTGTTTGCCAAAATAAATTTATCGGAAGATGAGTTCCGGTTGTACCAGCGACTGTTTGATATTATGTACCAGCAACTGGTGCAGCCCGAAATTTTGATTTACCTGCATGCGCCGGTCAACAAACTGCAGCAAAACATCAAAAAACGCAACCGGCCCTACGAACAACACATTCCCGATGATTATTTGTTCAGTATACAGGAAACCTATACGCACTACATCAAGCAACACAATTTAAAAACGCTTTATGTAGACGCCTCCAACGCCGATTTTTTGGGCAACGAAAAGCATTTGCAGGTAATTATCGACGCACTGGATAAAGACTATCCGGAAGGACAACATTATTTGAGTTTGCCGTAATGCCCCCTGTCCCCCTAAAGGGGAGAGTTAGGACAGAGAAAGTTTTTTGATCAGAGCCCGTGCGTTCAGTATAGCGTTACTGGTTTTGTTACCGGCTTTTGTACTGCTATTATGGCTTTTGTCGCACTCTTGGGCGTTCAGTACCCCTACTCAACTAAGGTGTTTCCTAAAAAATTCTTTCTAAAAAGTAAGAACAGGAAAGAGAAGAATGATGGATCTAAGTCCTCCCTTTAGGGAGACAGGGGGCATTCTCCCTTTAGGGGGACAGGGGGAATATTATCTTTGCCCCGCATGGAATTTAAAAGGCTAAGCTTATCTCCCCTCAACCACAAAGAGTTCAGGTATTACATCCTCGTCCGCTTTTTTTACATCATGGCCCTGCGCATGGTAGCCACCGTGGTAGCGTATAAATTGTTTCATTTAACCAAAAGTTCTTTTGCCATTGGCATTGTGGGATTGTCCGAGTTCATCCCCGTGTTTTCTTTGGCCCTGTATGCGGGGCATGTGATTGACCGCTCCGACAAACGCACTTTGTTATTGAAAGGCATTCTCTCCTATTCCTTGTGTGTGCTGGCGTTAATTGTGATTACCACGCCTGCGGTGGAGAACAGCCTTCCGGTAAAAAACCTTAGCTGGCTTTTTTATGGCATTATTTTTTGCACCGGCATCATCCGCGCCTTTGCGGGCCCTACCTCCAACGCCATCATTGCGCAGCTCATTCCCCGCAACGTTTTGCAATATGCCGCCAGCATCAGTTCCACTTCCTGGCTGGCAGCATCCATTTTAGGGCATGCGTCCGCCGGTTTTTTGATTGCCTTTATCGGCGTGCACTATACGTTTTATGTCATTCTTTTTTATGTGCTTGTTTCGGCCGCCGTACTGTCCCGGATTGAAAAAAAGCCCATCCTTCACACCGACCTGACCATTAAGGCCTGGGACAGTGTAAAAGAGGGATTGCGCTTTGTGTTCAACCACAAAACCTTATTGGGGGTTATTTCGCTGGATCTTTTTGCCGTGTTGTTTGGCGGCGCTGTGGCCCTGATCCCGGAGTTTGCCGACCGCATTTTAAAAGTAGGGCCTATTGGGTTTGGCTGGCTGAATGCCGCCATTGATATTGGTTCCATCATCATGATCATCTTCGTCACTTTTATCCCTTTGCGAAAAAGACAGGGAAGACTGTTGATGTACGTGGTGGCCGGATTTGGCTTGTGCATCCTCATATTCGGGCTGTCCAATTTGTACTGGCTGTCCTTTGCAGCCTTGCTAACAGCGGGCATGCTGGATGGCATCAGTGTGGTGATCAGGGGAACCGTTTTGCAGCTAACCACCCCTGATGAAATGCGGGGCCGGGTCAGTGCCGTAAATTCCATGTTCATCAACTCCTCCAACGAACTGGGGCAGTTTGAAAGCGGCTTTACGGCCCGCCTCATGGGGGCGGTACCCGCTGTGCTTTTTGGAGGCAGCATGACCCTGCTGGTGGTGATCATTGCCTGGTTTAAGGCACCCAGCTTAAGAAAGTTTGAATACTAACGAACAAGCCGTTTAAGCCACCTTTATTCGAGAAGCAGGTCTCTTTCCTTATACCGCCTCGGGCACTGTTTCCGCTGTAACCGGATTGATGACGTTTTTAATCTCTTCAATCCGGTTGGCCGGGAAACCGCCTTTTTCAGCGTGTTGCTTGATGATTTCTTTGTTGGGAGCGTTGTAAACACAGTAAATCTTATCCTCGGTAACAAAGCTTTCCACCCATTGAATTTTGGGGCCCAGTTCACTCAAAACATCGCAAGATTTTTGGGAAATGGCCTGAAGTTCCTGTTGAGAAAGCTTGCCTGCGCCAGGCAACTCTCTTTCGATTACATACCTTGGCATATAGTTGGTTTTAGTGGTAAAAGTTACAAAATCCTTTCCCTCACCCCCAAAAAATTATTTCAGATCCTGGTTAAGCCGCTCGATTACATAATACGTAATGGGGCAAAAGGTGGAATTTTTCAACGTGAGGTTTCGCCTTTTAACCAGTACATCTTCGTCCGTATAAGGAAACCGGGCACAATCGGAAGGACGGACTTCATAGATCGAGCAAAAATTATCCCCTCCCAAAAAAGGACAGGGCGAGGCTTTCACCACAAAATCTCCGTCTTCATCCACCCGCAAATAGGTTTCAATGAACACACTTTCTTTCATGCCCAGGTGCTTGCTGATGCGTTTGACATCGGGGGTTTTAAAGCGGGGCGAGTAGTTTTTACAGCAGGCGGCGCACTGCAGGCAATCCACTTTTTCAAAAGCTTCTTCGTGCAGCCGGGGCAAGAGCTTTAACACTTTGTTTTTGTCGGCCCGTTCCAAAAAACCTTTATACAGCTTTTGTTTCTCCCGGCTCTTTTTTTGCCAATTCTTTAAGATGTCTGCAGACATAAGTGCAAAGAACGATATAGATTTTGGAAATTCATCTTAAATACGGGCGGCAGTGGCCACCTTGACTTTTATCAAGCCGACGGGGTTGTTAACTCAAAAACATCAAACCCCAAACTACCTTACCTTTGCGGCCTTAATAAGGAGATTTACCACTATGAGCCTTTTTGAAGCCCAATCCAAAGAATTTCAGCACCGCCACAACGGCCCCAATGAAAGCCAAACAAAGGAAATGCTGAAAGTCATAGGCGTGAACAGCCTTGACGAATTAATCGACCGCACCGTTCCCTCTGCCATACGAATGAAGCACCGCCTGAATCTGCCTGCGGCCATGAGCGAGGCGGAATACCTCAACCACATCAAAGAGGTTTCGTTAAAAAACAAAATATTCAAAAGCTATATTGGCCAGGGTTATTACGATACGATCACACCGAGTGTCATCCTTCGTAATGTTTTTGAAAACCCGGCCTGGTACACCCAGTACACGCCATACCAAGCCGAAATTTCTCAAGGCCGCCTGGAGAGCCTGCTGAACTTTCAAACCGTGGTTAGCGAGCTGACCGCTCTGCCCCTGGCCAATGCGTCGCTGCTGGATGAAGCCACGGCTGCGGCAGAAGCCATGACCATGTTTTTCAACACGCTGAACAAAGATCATCAGCATGTGCAACGACCCCGGTTTTTTGTGGACCAGGAAACATTTCCGCAAACAAAGGATGTGGTGATTACCAGGGCGCTTCCGGTAGGCATTGAAGTGGTTTTTGGCGACTATAAAACCGCCCAAATTGACGAAACGTTTTTTGGGGCTTTGATACAATATCCCAACGACAAAGGCTCTGTGGAAGATTACCGAAGCTTTATTGACAAGGTGCACGGCATTGGCGGTTTTGTAGCCATGGCTACCGACCTGCTGGCCCTAACCTTGTTAACGCCTCCTGGCCAATTAGGCGCCGATGTGGCCTTGGGTTCGGCCCAGCGCTTTGGTGTGCCCTTGGGCTACGGCGGTCCTCATGCCGCTTTCTTTGCCGCAAAAGATGACTTTAAACGCAGTATTCCCGGACGCATCATTGGCGTGAGTGTCGATGCCCAGGGCAACCGTGCCTTGCGCATGGCGCTGCAAACCCGGGAGCAGCATATTAAAAGGGAAAAAGCCACCTCCAACATCTGTACCGCCCAGGCTTTATTGGCCAATATGGCGGCCATGTATGCCGTTTACCACGGACCCAACGGCCTGCGCCAAATTGCAAAAAGGATCGCCCTGTTGACCAAAACCCTGGCCAACGCCCTGGAAGAAAGGGGGTATGAGCTGGCAAATGAATATTTCTTTGATACCATTGTCGTGCGGGTGGACAATATTGCTCCGTTCCGGGAAAAAGCAGAGCGCCAGCAGCTCAACTTCCGCTACCACGACGGCGGACTGATTGGCATTTCGCTGGACGAAACCACCACGCCTTCCGATCTGTTTGACATCATTAATTCGTTTGTCAATGATGTAGACCCGGTGGCCTACGAGCTGGAACATGAAGATCAATTGGACATCATTCCAGCTTCCCTAACCCGCACTTCCGAGTTTCTCACGCACCCGGTTTTCAACACCTATCACAGCGAAACGCTGATGATGCGCTATATCCGCTTGCTGGAAAGCAAGGATTTTTCACTGGTGCACGGCATGATTCCTTTGGGTAGCTGTACCATGAAACTGAACGCCGCCAGTGAAATGATTCCGCTGAGTTGGTCGCACTGGAGCAAAATCCATCCGTTTGCACCTTTGAACCAGGTGGACGGCTATAGTTTCCTGGTTCGTGAACTAAGCAAATATTTATGTGAGATCACGGCATTTGATGCCTGCAGCCTGCAGCCCAACAGCGGTGCCCAGGGTGAGTACGCAGGATTGTTGACCATCAAGGCTTTTCACGAAGCCAATGGCGAAGCACACCGCAAGGTGATGCTCATTCCCATTTCGGCACACGGCACCAACCCTGCTTCTGCGGTGATGTGCGGAATGAAAGTGGTTGTGATCAAAGCCCTGGAGAATGGATACATTGACGTGGACGATCTGAAGGCAAAGGCTGCGGAACATGCGGCGGATCTGGCCGGCATCATGATCACCTATCCATCTACCTATGGGGTGTATGAGGAAACCGTAAAAGAAATTACAGACATCGTACACCAGTACGGCGGCCAGGTATACATGGATGGCGCCAACATGAACGCCCAGGTAGGATTAACCGCTCCGGGCCTGATCGGTGCCGATGTTTGCCACCTCAACCTGCATAAAACCTTTGCCATTCCACACGGCGGCGGCGGCCCTGGCATGGGTCCCATTTGCGTGAAAGAGCATTTGGCCAAACACCTGCCCGGACACGTTTATTTGAACGGCCAGGAATCCCTAAATAAAGGGAAAGGACACAACGCCGTATCGGCGGCTCCTTATGGCTCGGCGTCCATTCTGCTGATCTCTTATGCCTATATCCGAATGCTGGGAGCAGACGGGGTACGCATGGCCACCGAATACGCCATTTTGAACGCCAATTACATGCTGGCCCGGTTGAAAAATCAGTTTGACATTTTGTACACCAATCACCACGGCGCCTGTGCCCACGAATTCATTGTAGACCTGCGGCCCTTTAAGAAGAGTGCGGAGATAGAAGCGGTGGACGTAGCCAAGCGTTTGATGGATTATGGGTTTCATGCTCCTACCATGTCCTTCCCGGTTGCCGGTACCATTATGATCGAGCCCACGGAAAGTGAAGACAAGGAGGAACTGGACCGTTTCTGCAATTCGCTGCAGAGCATTCGCCGGGAAATTGCACTGATCGAGGAAAACGCAATCGATAAAAAGGATAATCCTTTAAAAAATGCACCGCATACGCAGCTAACGGTTTGCAGCGATGACTGGAAAAGACCCTATTCCAGAGAAACAGCCGCCTTCCCCCTGGAAAACATCAAGCAAAACAAATTCTGGCCTTCCGTTTCCCGGGTGAATGACACTTATGGTGACCGGAACCTGATTTGTGTGTGCTTGCCTACGGAAGTATACGCAGAAGCTTAATTCAACTTCACTATCAAAAAAGGCTGCCACCGGCAGCCTTTTTTATTGAACAGCGTTCTAACGAAGTGAATTCTGCTATACTTTTTCCAGGTACCGGTTGTACACATAACCTTCGGCTCCGCCATCGGTACGGATCAGGGTCCATTGATCGTTTGCCTGACTGACCACGGTTACTACTTCCTGATGCGCAGCCTTGCCCACGATCGGCTGGTCCGTACCGGGGCCTTTGCGAATGTTCAGGTTGGATGACTCTGTGACCACTTTAGCTTTATTGCCTGCCGTCATATCGGAAACCTTCACGTCCAACACCACATCCCCCGACCGGAAATCGGGATCGATTTTATTGTAGATGTTCCAAAGATTATCTTTTACCTGGCCGCTGGGTGCTTCCCCATCTATGTAAAGAACATTATTTTGTTCGCGAACCTGCAGGTTTTTAACACCAGAGCTTTTTGCGGCATTGATCAGCTCTGCATATTTATCCTGAACTGCCATAAATTTTATTTAACGGTTAAGTTGTTGTTTACTTTTTTCGGTTTCAGGGAATTGATGGATTGCATCAGCGCCGGTAGTTTTCTGCGTTCAATGGTTCCGTTCAGCGTTACTTCGCCATTGGTCACGACGGCCGTTACTCCCGGGTAGTCCTTGGTGGCGTCGCGAACTCCTGATTCCAGGGCCGAATCGGCCGCAACCTCTACAGGGGCTGCAGCAGGAGGCGCTACCGTTATATTGTTCACTACCGATTTCACCCCTTTTACATCTTTGGCCGATTGTTCGGCAGTTGTGCGGCAGGGTTCATCCGGACATTGCCCGTCCAGTGTTACCACCCCATCATTTACCGTAGCCGATATGCCGGGCGAACCCAGCTTTTGATTTACCGAAGACTGCAGATCGCTGTCCTTGGGCCTGCTTTTACAAGAGCTGAATTGAAAGCCCAGGAAAAGAACAACGCTTGCTGCCAAAAGTCTAAAATTCAATTGCTTCATGTTTTTTGTTTTAATGAAAGAATCAGATCAAATAATATAATCGAGCAGGGTGCCTGCAAAGGCCATAGCAATG
>JAEVYV010000379.1 GCA_023392575.1 Bacteroidota bacterium
CCGCCAGGTAGTTGTTGAAGCGGTAACCTACCTGGGGGGAGACGTTAATTAATGTATAGCTGCCAAAGGTCAGCCCGAAATTGCCTCCGATAAAGATTCTCTCTTTTTGAAAGCCTTTTTCTTCTCCATAAGCCTGGTTCTGGGCAAGCAGCCCAAGTGGACACAAAAAAATGACCAGTAGTAAAATTGTGTTTCTCATGCTTCACAGTTTGCCTTAGTCAAAAATCTTACCTGCGTTCAGGATGTTATTGGGATCGAACACTTTTTTGATCTGTTTCATCAGCTGCATTTGCACCTCATCAAACACAATGGGCAAATATTCTTTCTGCACCAAACCAACACCGTGCTCTCCGCTGATCGTACCGTTCAAACGCTTCACCAGTTCAAAAATTTCGCTGATGCCGACCTTTAGCGACCCGTTCCACTGCTCGTCACTCAACTCGCCTTTAATGATATTCACGTGCAGGTTCCCGTCTCCGGCATGTCCATAACAAACCGAATGAAAACCGTATTTCTTTCCAATTTCCTTTACCCCTTTTAATAAAACCGGCAACTCGGCCCGCGGTACCACCGTATCTTCTTCCTTATACACCGAATGCGATTTGACCGCTTCGCCCACCCGGCGGCGGAGTTTCCAGAGTTCGGCTTTTTGCTGGGCATCTTCGGCAAACAAGATCTCCCCGCAGTCAAAGCCCATGACCACTTCCGAAATGCCCTCCATCTCTTTCATCAACACATCCACATCGTTTCCGTCCACTTCAATCAGCAGGTGCGCCTGAATGTCGTCGGCAATGGGCACAATGCTGTTGTCCACAAAACGCATCACCCACTCCAGGGCATCCCGTTCCATAAACTCCATGGCACTGGGGGTGTAGCCAGCCATGAAAATGGCACTGACCGCCGCACAGGCATTTTCCGGATTGCGGAAGGGAACCAACATTAAAAGATCATATTTGGGCAGGGGCAGCAGTTTCAATACGGCCTTGGTCACAATTCCCAAAGTGCCTTCGCTGCCCACCATCAACTGCGTCAGGTTGTAGCCGGTGGCGTTTTTTAAAACATTGGCTCCGGTCCAGATAATTTCGCCGGTGGGCAAGACCACTTCCAGATTCAGCACATAGTCTTTTACCACTCCGTATTTTACCGCCTTGGGGCCGCCGCTGTTTTCGGCAATGTTGCCGCCAATCATACAAGATCCGCGGCTGCTGGGATCGGGCGGATAAAACAGGCCTCTTTCTTTTACCGCATCCTGCAACACTTCGGTAATCACTCCCGTTTCGGTTACCACCTGCAGGTTGCGTTCATCAATTTCAATGATTTTATTCAGGCGTTCAACCGAAAGCAATACCCCGCCTAAATGAGGCAAGGCGCCTCCGCTCAGGCCCGTGCCGGCGCCCCGTGGCGTTACCGGAATTTTGTGCTGATTGCACAGTTTTAGAATTTTACTGATTTCTTCGGCACTGCCCGGTTTGATGACCACATCGGGTAAAAATCGCAGGTCTTCTGTTTCGTCAGAGGCATAATTGCTCAACACCTCTTCGTCAACAAAAACATAGGGATCTCCAACGATCGTTTTAAACTGATTTAAATGCTCTACGGCAAGAGAAGTTTTTTCAACAGCTAACATGGACGAATAATAATAATTAGTGTAAAAATCGTTGAAAACAAGCAAAGTGAAAAGCAAAATTCTATAGAAGCCCAAAGATGTGGCCTGAGGGCCCACTGTTTACTGCCTTATTGCAAGCCGCAAGATGGTACGACCGAAGAAGCACCGGGGTCGGTGGCGAAACACTTTCTTTTAAAAACAAGCAGGAACAAAATGCCGGACAAGCAGCCCGCATCAATACGATTTAAACGTAGGGCAGGGTGTAATTTTTCGTCCGCCGGGATTGATAACCCCTTGCTTAACCAGGGAAAATTCAAAAGCCCCCCTCGATGCATTGTAATTTTTCAAAGTAGAAATGGTCGCATCATAGGTGAACGAAAAAATAAAATCCTTATACCCCAGGCCAATCATGGGAATGACCGCTTCTTTGTGGCGGTAATAGGCGCCGGCAATCAACAGGTACTGCCCGTCGCCGGAAAGGTTGTAATGGGCATTGATGCCGCCCACCAGTTCCGAAGCACTGGACTGGCGGGTATAATAAATATTGGGATTGATGATGACCTGGTCGTTGAGTTTAAAGCTGCCGTTCAAAAATCCAATGTAGCGCATGGGCACCCGGTTGTCAATTCCGGTGGCATCCGGCTCAAAGAAAGATTCATGCGGGCGGTTGATGTGCTGTACGGAAAAGCCTGTGTTTATATAAATGCTGGGGGTTGGGAAATAGGCATAATTCATTCCGGTCTGCAGGTCCAAATAACCAATGTTGTTGCTGCTCAGTGCTGCACTGGTTGGAATCTTATTGTCAAAAAACTTACCGTCAAACTGGTCGGGGAATTTGAGGTTGGTCACATTGATTTGCTTATTGGCATAACCAACATTAAAGCCCAGGCTGAGCAGGCTTGAATAACCCAGCATTTGATGGTAGGCAATAGAGCCGTACAGTTTTGTAGAAGTCAGGTTGCCGCTGCCCGCCACATCCCGCAAAATAACGGCGCCCACACCCAGCCAGCCATTTTCAAAACGATCCTTCATTAACTGAACATCGCCAAAGGCACTCATGGTTTTATAAGGCACCGACATAATGGATGACCACTGGTCACGAAAATTAACGCCCAGCCGGTAGTCGCCATCGGGAATAAAACCGGTATTGGCCGGATTGGTGGTGAGCGGGGAATTAAAGAATTGGGAAAAATGCAAATCCTGGGCAACAACACACGGAGCCATCAGTGTGACGCAAGCAACCAAACCCAATATTTTTTTAAAACTCTTCATTTCAAATTTTCACGTTTACCAGCCGGCTGGTTTATCTAATTAACGTTATGTCACCCTTTTTAGTTGCCCGGGTGCCATCGGTAAATTCTACGTCCAGGGTATAGGCATAAACATCCATGGGCAACAGCTTGCCATTATAACGCCCATCCCAACCAATATTTTTGCTGTTGGTTTCAAAAACTTTTTCGCCCCAGCGGGTCCAGATGGTAAACTTCAGTTTTGCAAAGCCAAAGCCACGGACAAAGACCTTACTGTTTACATCACCGCTCAGGGGCGTAAAAGCAGTGGGCACATCTACAGCCGGCACAATCAACGTGGACACCTGTTTGCAAACCGTATCGGGGCAACCGGCCCGGTTAATGGCAATCAGGCAAGCATTGTACACGGCCGTTGCGTTGTATTCGTGCTGAACCTTAGCCCTCGAAGTC
>JAEVYV010000382.1 GCA_023392575.1 Bacteroidota bacterium
TCATTCGGGTAAGCTGCAAGGCCAGCACGCCCCCAATCAAGGCAAACGGCACGTTCATAAGGGTAAGCAACGCATCTTTGGCATTGCCGTAAGTGATGAACAAAATCAAAAAGATCACCAGCAAACAAACCGGAACCACTTTGGCCAAAGTGGCAGAAGCCCTTTGCTGGTTTTCAAACTCTCCGTTCCAGGTGATGGAATAACCTTGCGGCAATTGTACGGCGGCCGCTACTTTTTTTTGGCCCTCTTTAATGGTGCTTCCCAGGTCTCGCTCCCGAACCGAAAACTTCACGGCAATGTACCGGGTATTGTTATCGCGGTAAATAAATGCCGGGCCGGTTATGGTTCGGATGGCGGATATCTGTTTTAGCGGCACCTTGGTTCCATCCTGCGCCGGCACCATTAGGTTTTCAATTTTCTCCTGTTCATTCCTGAAGGCCTGCTGGTAGCGGATCCGCACATCAAACTTGCGTTCGCCTTCATACAACTCCGTAGCCGCTTTGCCCCCGATTGCCATTTCGATAACGGCGTTGGCATCGGCGGTATTGATCCCGTAAAAAGCCATCCGCTGCTGGTCCAGCTCGATCCGAAACTCGGGTTGTCCCAGATTGCGCAAGATGCCCAGGTCTTCAATGCCCCGTACGGTTTGCAATTGGGCCAGCACCTGCCGGGACAGGGCATCCAGGGTGGCAAAATCTGGCCCAAAAATTTTTACGGCCAAAGAGGCGTTGACCCCGGCCACCGCCTCTTCCACATTATCGCGTATGGGTTGGGAGTAATTCAGCACCAGGCCGGGCAGCTTGCGCAACTGGACGTTCATTTCGTCAATCAACTGGTCTTCGCTGATCTTTCGCGTCCACTGCTTTTTGGGAATCAGGTCTACCTGAATCTGCACGTTAAAAAACCCCTTGGGATCGGTTCCATCGTTGGTCCGCCCCACCTGCGCCAGGGTTTGCTTTACCTCGGGAAACTCCCGAAGAATGTCCACCATTTTATTGGAGACGCTGTTGGCTTCGCTCAGCGAAACACTCATGGGCAGTTCGGCTTCCACCCACAAAGCGCCTTCATCCAACTCCGGCAAAAACTCGGTTCCTAAAAATTTAACACTGGCCAGAGCAAGCCCCATCACTCCAATGGCAATCAATATACTGGCTCTGGGAAAGTTGTAGGTGAGCCGAAAGGCCTTCATGACCGTTTTTTCAAAGAACACAACAATGGGGTTGTGCCTTTCCCTTACGTTTTTTCGGAGCAGGATGCTGGAAAGTGCCGGCACCAGGGTGAGGGTAAAGATCAACGCCCCCAGCAGGGCAAAACCCAAGGTGTAGGCCAGCGGAGAAAACATCTTGCCTTCCACTTTCTGAAACGAAAAAATGGGAATCAGACAGGTAATGATGATGAGTTTGGAAAAGAAAATAGCCTTGCCCATTTCTGTTCCGGTGGCCTTAAACAAACCCAGTTTGGCCAGCTTGTTAAACCGTTCCATGCCTACTTCTTTGGCCTTATGGTCCAGGGCCACAAACAAGCCTTCCACCATCACCACCGCGCCGTCAATGATGATCCCAAAATCCACGGCCCCCATGGAAAGCAGGTTGGCACTCATGCCTTTGATGCGCATGCAGATAAAGGCAAACAAAAGCGACAGGGGAATGATGATGCCAACGGTTAGGGTGGTGCGCCAGTCGGCCATGAACAAAAACACAATCACCGTGACCAGCACGATTCCTTCCAACAAATTATGGATCACGGTTTCCTGGGCATAATCCATTAAAGTAGTACGATCATAAAACGTATCCACCTTTACATCTTTGGGGAGGATGTTCTCGTTAAGGTCCTTTACCTTGGCTTCAACCGCTTTCAATACTTCGCTGGGGTTCTCTCCCTTGCGCATCACGATAATCCCCTCAATCACATCGGGTTGTTTATCCCGTGTCACCCAGCCCAGTCTTGGCTTTCCGGCTTCCGTTACCTCGGCCACATTTTTGATCAGGATGGGGACGTTTTCCTTTTTGGTGACAATGATGTTTTCAATTTCGCCAATGTTGTTCAGAACGCCAATGCCCCGCACCACAAAGGCCTGCCCGCTTCTTTCAATTACGTCGCCGCCCACGTTGATGTTGCTTTTTTGCACAGCGCTGTACACCTCCAGTGGCGAGAGGTTGTACTTGGTGAGCAGCTCGGGGTTCACGCTTACTTCAAAGGTTTTTTCTTCCCCGCCAAAGCTGTTTACATCCGCCACACCCGGAACGGATTTGAACTGCCGGTCCAGCACCCAGTCCTGTATCGCCGTTAGCTCGTGAATATTTTTAGAATAGCTCTTCAGCGTATAGCGGTAGATTTCCCCCGTGGGCCCGTAGGGTGGTTGCACATCGGGTTTTACCCCTTCGGGCAAATCGGCATTACCCAGGCGGCTCAACACCTGTTGCCGGGCAAAGGCATCGTCTACATTGTCATCAAAAATGATGCGGATGTAGCTCAGCCCAAAGGCCGATGTGGTGCGGAGGTTGGACTTTTTTTGCACAGAATTCAATGCCACTTCCAGCGGTATGGTTACAAATTTTTCCACCTCCTCAGCGCTGCGGCCGGGCCATTGCGCAATGATGATGATTTGGGTATTGGTCACATCCGGGAAGGTTTCAATGGGGGTGTTTTTGTAGCTGAAAATGCCGATCACCACCAACACGGCGGTCATGAAAAAAACAAAGTAGCGGTGCCGGAGCGAAAAATGGATAATGCGTTTTATAAACCTGTTCATGTTGCCTGGTTAAGCTTCCAAAAAATCGGTTTGCTATTTGGCCTGCTGCTGTTCCTGAAGCTGGCGGTAGAATAATATCTGGTTTTGGGAAATCAGGTTTTCGCCCGGCGCCAGGCCGGCTTTGAGAAAGGCGTAGTCGCCAACCGTTTTGAGGATTTGGATTTCCCGGATTTGCAGGCTGCATTTACCGCGATACACCACGACATAGTTTTTCCCGTCTTCGCTGATGACTGCGGACGCCGGAATGGCCATGGCTTTTTTGCCTTCGGTGTTTTCGATGGCGATGTTGGCAAACATCTCGGGCTTTAAATATCCGTTTTCATTGGGCAGCCGTACGCGGATCTTCATCACTTTGGTTTGCGGATCCAGGATCTGGCTTACCTTGTCCACCCGGCCTGTAAACACCGTGTCGGGATAGGCTAGGGTGCTGACCAATGCAGTGTATCCTTCCTTAACCCTGGCGATATCGTTTTCATACACATTGGCCCAGATCCAAACATCGCTGATGTCGCCGATGGTAAACAAATTCTGCCCGTTGTCGTTGCGAATAAACTGGCCCGGGTTGATGGTTTTCTCCACCACATAGCCGCTCTTGGGGGCAATCACCGTATAGGTTCCGTTTGCGGTCGTTCGCCCGCCGCCATTAATGCTAAGTTGCTTTTGAATCTTGGCCGCGCTGGTGAGGGCTTTCTGGTAGTTTTCCTTGGCTTCCACGTATTCCCTTTCGCTGCCGATGCCGTTTTGGTATAAGTGCTCCGCATTTTCCATTTGCCGTTTGGCGATGGAAACATCGGCCCCTGCGCTGCTTAGGTCGGCATAATCACCGGCGATGTCGGCGCTTTTGATGGTGGCCAACTCCTGGCCGGCCTTGACGCGGTCGCCCAAAGAAACGTTCACCGACACAACCTGTCCGCTGCTGAAGGGAAATACTTTTACCACCTTGTTCTCGTCAAAACTGACCTCGCCGGAAAGCCGCAGCTCGTCATCAACATTCCGCACCTGCACCGTATCAATGGCAATCATGCTGCTCATGCTATCGCTGATGCACACCTGTTTTTTTTCACCACCCTCGTCGGAAGCCCGGGAAGAGCAGGAAGCCAAACCGATTGCCAGGGCAATGCCGGCTGCATATATGTTCACTGGTTTCATGTCCTTTTATTTTATGGGAATTATGGTTTGGTTGGTAACAAAGTTTAGTTCGGCAACCGCATTCAGCACATCCGCCTGTTGCTTGAGCTGCTTTTGCCGGGTGTCGGTGTAAGAGGAAAAAAAGTCAATGAAATCGATCAGACTGACCTTTCGCTGCTGGTAGCTGCTGATCATGTTTCGCAGCAGGCGGTCATAGTCGGCCACCCATGGACCGGTAGTGGTTTTTTGAACACTCAAAAGCGTCAGGAGCTTGTTGTACGAGGCCAGCACTTCGTTTTGCACCTGCAGATTGCTTTGCTCCACAACAGCCTGCGCTTGTTTTACATTCCAGCCCGCGGAAATAATATTGCCGCGGTTCCTGTTGAACAAAGGCAAGGGCAGAGCCAACTGCAGGCCGTAGTAATTGTTTACATAGCTATTGGCTTTATCGTACTCCACGCCTACGGTAAGGTCGGGCACGGCCAGCGCTTTTTGGTAAGTATAATTATGTTGT
This sequence comes from Bacteroidota bacterium, assembly GCA_023392575.1. Taxonomy (GTDB): domain Bacteria; phylum Bacteroidota; class Bacteroidia; order Chitinophagales; family Chitinophagaceae; genus Flavisolibacter. The sequence goes on from JAEVYV010000382.1 coordinate 4,395, forward strand.
TGCAAAGCCAGTTGGCTGCCGGCCAGGGCAATATCGGGCCTGCTGGCTTTGGCACTGTCCAACAGATAAGCCAGGCTCAGGGAGCGAATGCTTTGTTCGTTGATTTGATGGAAGGGCACCTGCACGTTTTGGTCTGTCCTTAACTGCAACAGGGTGCGCAACTCCTTTTGCAGGTCTTGTTGCGCTGTCAGGTTATCGGCGTATTCGCTTTGCATGGAAAACAAAAGCGCTTTAATGCGGATGTCTTCTTTTTGAGAGATGTCTCCCACCTTCAACATTTCGTCCATCCCTTTTGAAAGCGTTTGGATGTGCACGATCCCTTCTTCCAATAAATTTTGTACGGCCTGCAGGCGGGAAAGGTTGTTTAGATCGGTAACCAATACAAAATGCAGGTTGCGCACCAATTCATTGAATTGCGCTTCAGTAGTTCGGGTATTGTCCCGGGCCACCTGCACCAGTTTACTGCGCTTGCCCGCCGTTTGGATCACCTGCTGGAGGGAAAGATAAATCTGCCCCCCGTCCTGGGGAATGGATGGCGTGGCCTTGGAATGCCGGAAGAACTTTCCATCGTATAAGTTCTGATCCGTCAGGAGCACCGGGTTGTCCCAGGCCCTGGCCTGTTGTTCCAAAGCCTGGGTGGCATTGATGTTGTATTGAGCAGCTAAGAGCGATAGGTTTTTTTGCAGAAAGAGGGCTTCGGCCTGGGGCACGGTTAGTTGCAGTGTATCCTGCGCCTGAACACAACAGGCGGAGCCACAACCCAGAAGTAAGCCAAAGCAACGAATGAGTAGCGCTTTGTGTTTCATTTTTCCGTATTGATCATGTAACGAAACCGAATTGAAAAAGCCTGGAGGGGAACCGGCCCATGGGTGCGATCAAAACCCTGGTGATTTATTCTGACCAAAGGCAATGGATCGGACTTGAGCACCTGGCAAAAGCAAGCACGCCCCGGCATCAGGCCTTGGGCGGCGGGGATTGGATTTCGTAAAATACAGGAGCCACGCTGGGCGCCGCCAGATTGGGATAGTTTGAAGAATGGTATTCGGTTGTTTTTACCAGGGAAAAGAAAGGCTGATAAAAAAAGGGGCCAAGCTTGGCCGCATGGAAATAGCGGGCATTATCGTCGTCGCTGTCTTTTTTGGATGGCTGCTTTTTGTGGGCATGAAGCGTTGCGTTGATCAGATCCACCAGGGAGTTCACGTCTTCCATTTGCTGTCCGTTGGCATCAAATACATCTATTTCGTTTACCTGGGGGATAAACATCGAAAAATTCATGTGCAAGAGAACCAGTATGGTTACGAGCAATTTCATGCCGACACAAAATTAGCGGTGCTCTTTTATTCGCAAAAAGCATTCCCGGCCAAACGATCACTTATAAGAAGGGATTAACAATTAAGGTATATAACACATCCATAGCAGCTGTACCATACTGCTGCCTTCGTTTCCGGAATTCAGAAAGAAAAATGAAACGGCCAGTGACACCACAAAAAACGGATCAGTAAATAAGCCATCAACATCGAGGGGAAAGAGCCTCCTGTAGAAACAGGACGCTGTTGATTAGGACATTGCTCCCAGATTGTTATGGCAATCGGTACGGGAGCTCTGCAAAAAGTTGTTGAAAAAAAAGTGCCCCGCCTAGAAAAGCAGGGCTTCACCCTTAACCATACGAAACCAAGTTCTTAAATTCTATGTAGAAATCTTTCGATCTATTTATCTATCAGAAGGCGCCATAAAGATACATTGCCTGCAAATCCCATCCATCTTTGTTTCGGTGAAAGCCTCAAAAAAGTCGATAAATGTAAGATAGGCAATGATTTGTGCATGGAGCATAAAAGTTTTGCTAAAGCTTCCGGCGTGCCAGGTATTTTTTTATTTCTTCCAAAGCGGTCTTGGATTTTTCCTGCACGTATTCAAAATCTTCCCTTGTGGTTTCTGTTTTTTCCGCTTCTGCGGCGGCCTCCAGCCGGTTGAGCGCCGGGTGCAGTTGATCGGCCAGGCCCGCATAACCAACCGTTGATTTCAAACTATGTGCGGTACGCCTGATGTTTTCAAAATCTTTTTCTTCAATTGCTTTTTTTAAAATCGTTAGCTCCTCCGGTACCTGCACCAAAAACTGCTGCAGTATTTGTTCTTCAAATTCCTGATCGCCTCCCGAAAGCTGGCGTAAATACTCCAGGTTGACTTGCGAAGACGAGGCGACCGAACTTTCGTAATGAAGCTGGGCATGACGGGCGATGATATTGTACAGTACGGTTTCTTTAATGGGCTTGGAAACATAATCATTCATCCCCAACTGCAGGCATTTTTCTCTTTCGCCGGACATGGCATGCGCCGTCATGGCAATGATGGGAATATCTTTTTTCATTTCGTTTCGGATAATGCTGGTAGCGGTATACCCATCCATTTCCGGCATTTGTATATCCATCAGCACGATCGAATAGCCATTTTGGCTCAGCTCCTCAATAGCTTCCCGGCCGTTACTGACAACCGTGTAATCAATCGACCAGCTTTTCATTAAATGGGCAATCAAATGTTGGTTCATCACATTATCCTCAGCAATCAGGGCTCTTATTTTTTGCAGCGAAACTGGTTCGGCTTCACCTGCTATGGCCTCGGAATACAACTGCTCCACATCGGGTAATTTGTAAACCAACTCTACAATAAATTCCGAACCCTCGTTGGGCTTACTTTTTAAATCAAGTCTTCCGTTTTGTAATTGAACCAGTTGTTTTACAATGGCCAGCCCCAAACCGGTACCGCCAAAGCGCCGGGAAGTTTCGGCTTCGGCCTGCTGAAACCGGTCAAAAATGGTTTTTTGTTTTTGCGGGGCGATGCCGATACCGGTATCCTTAACCGATATGCGTATGCGCACCTCAGCATCGGAACTCTTTAAAAGGCCCACGCTTAAAGAAATCTGTCCCTGGTCGGTAAACTTAACAGCATTGCTGAGCAAATTAACCAGGATTTGCGTCAGACGGACAGCGTCGCCCTCCAAAATATCCGGCACGTCCCGGTCAATTTGTACCTGAAGGTTCAGTTTTTTTTCCCGGATTTTTTCGGCAAACATGGCGCCTACCGAACTCACCAGGCTGTGCAGACTAAAGCGGATTTCTTCCAGCCGCATCATGCCGGCCTCTATTTTGGAAAGGTCCAAAATATCATTCACCAGCGCCAACAGGTTTTCACCAGCGGAATGAATGTTTTGTACGTATTCTCTTTGTTCGGTATTGAGTTGGGTTCGCCGCAGGATGTTTGTAAATCCCAGAATGGAATTCATGGGCGTGCGGATCTCGTGGCT
>JAEVYV010000385.1 GCA_023392575.1 Bacteroidota bacterium
GTACTGGCTCCAGCGCTGGCAGGCTCTTCCCCAGGTAAGGGATTTGCCGCCCACCGGGTAGCCGCGAATCCAGTCGAAGGGCTTTTCCTGTATGTAGGGATGATCTTTGTCCTTAATAAAAAAATGCGCCGTGTCTTCGCCAAATCCTGCAGCCTTGCTGATCAAAGGATTCTCCTGTAAAAACTCTTTGGTCATTTGCCCGCGGTGTTTGAACTCCCACGGCGCCTTGGTAGCCGTTGGGTAATCTTTGTTGTGCTCTACATTGCGGCCTCTTTCCAGCACCAGAGTTTTTAAGCCAAGATCGCACAGTTCTTTGGCGCCCCATCCGCCACTGATACCGGAGCCAATGACGATGGCATCATAACTGTGTTGTTGTACACCTTTGGCATTGATGTTTACGTGCAAGGAATCGCCAGGCATAGAATGAATTTAGGATGGTGGTATACTTGTAAGGTAAGGATTTTTTAGGCTTGTCCTTGATGGTGCATAATAAAAAAACAGTTCAAAGATTTGAATTATTATGTACTTAGCTTTATTACTACTATTAGGCTTTACTTGTGTCACTCACTTGTACGTTCAGTAATTCTATGGAGCTGTCAGCTATCAGCTATCAGCCATTATATTTAATTTGCAGTCCTCTCTTCTGTTAGCCGATAGCTGATGGCTGAACACTGACAGCCGATGGCTTTGATGCAGCACAAGAGTGCGATCCGTCATTAGCCGGACGCAGCGCAACAGAAGCTTTATAGTGGCCATGCAGCCGGTAACCAAAACAAGACAATCTTTCATTGCGTTACCACAAATCCCATAAGGACTTTATCTTTAACCATCACAAAAAATGCCAATGCAGATTTTTATAAGCGACACATACGAAGAACTTTCAAAGCAGGCCGCAGCCGAGGTAATCTCCCTCCTGCAATCTTCAGCCAACAAACTATTGTGCATTGCCTCCGGCGACACGCCTGCCGGCTTGTATAAAGAGATAGTAAGCAAAGTAAACAACAAGGAGCTAACCATTGGCGACTGGAACTTTGTCGGTCTGGATGAGTGGGCCGGCATGAATGGAAGTGATGAGGGCAGTTGCCGCTATCACGTGGACAAGCAGTTTTTTAGTCCGCTAAAAATCAAAGAAGAAAAGATCTGCTTTTTTGACGGCCGTGCTACTGATCTGAAAAGCGAGTGCAGCAAAACAGAAAACTTTATTCAACAACACGGCGGCATTGATGTGGCAATTTTAGGACTCGGCACCAATGGGCATATTGGAATGAACGAACCGGGCACTTCTCCTCACCTGCATTCGCATGTAACCGAAATAGCTGCGGAGACGCAAAAAGTAGGACAGAAGTATTTCAACGCTCCCCGCTCACTTACCCATGGCATTACATTGGGGCTGGCCAACCTGATGGAAGCAGAACACGTTCTTCTTTTGGTAAGCGGTGCACATAAGGCAGGCATTGTAAAAAAAATGTTAGAAGAAGAAATTTCAGAACAATTGCCCGCCAGTTTATTGCGCCATCATCCGGGATTAACTATTTATTTGGACAAAGAAGCCGCTCAACAAACACAATTCAACAAAGCATGAGCAATAGAACCACTATAGGCATCGACCTTGGCGGCACCAACATCCGCGGCGGAGTAGTAAAAGGCAACCGCCTGTCGGGCATCTTGCAACAACGCCTTGCCGCACAGGGATCGGCCGAAGAAGTGCTGCACCAGCTCTTCCACCTTACCGATGCCCTGGTAAACGATGCTGTAGAGGTTATTGGCATTGGCGTTCCGGGGCTGGTAGATGCCGCTACCGGAACCGTTTTTGATGTGGTGAACATTCCTGCCTGGAACGAAATTCCGCTGCAACAACTAATGGAAGATCGCTACCAACGTCCTGTGGTTATTAACAATGATGCCAACTGTTTTGCCCTGGGAGAATTTTATTTTGGCAAGGGCCAGGGAAGCACCTCCATGATTGGGCTCACCATTGGAACCGGATTGGGCTCCGGCATCATCGTCAACAAGAAGCTGTATGCCGGCAACCACTGCGGCGCCGGTGAATTTGGCATGATGGAGTACAAAGAACATTGTTATGAGTATTATGCCAGCGGGCAGTTTTTTCAAAATGTTTATGGAATCAGCGGTGAAAAAGTTTTTGAAGAAGCGGTGAAAGACGATGCTGCTGCGTTGAAAATGTATGCCGAAATGGGTATGCATTTGGGCAATGCGATCAAAGCCATCCTCTTTGCCCTGGATATAGACCTTATTATTCTTGGCGGTTCGGTTCGAAAGGCCTTTCCTTATTTTTCCGAAGCCATGTGGCAGAGCATTCAAACCTTTGCGTTTAAAAAAACGGCCGAACGTTTGCAGATAAAAGTTTCGGAGCTGGAGAACAGTGGTATTCTTGGCGCCGCCGCTTTGTACTACGACCTGCAATGAGCATGAGGAGACAGGCCGGATCGACGCAACTATTCCACCTGCTTTTATCGTAACTCAAATGGAAACGGGAAGCATAAACAACCAATAAAATCCCTCCCCAGGAAGGGAGGGATAAGGCCCACGTATGATATCAGGGGGGGAGGAAGTTTTTAGCCTTTTAGCAAAACTTTTTCTTCTACCATTTCATCTCCAATTATTTTTATGTGCAGCCAGGAGGTTTTGTCTTCCAGAATAATTAAATACGCTGTAACGCCCAGATAGTTAACCTCTGTAACACCAAAGATGCTTTTACCAAAATAGGTTTGTTTTACTTTAAGTAAAATGGGCTTTGGCAATTGTTCTTCGCGATAATAACTGATGGTGTAATCTAAATTTCCCTTCTTATCAAAACCAACCTTATGTTTTTTTCCTTCTGTTTCAAAATACGCAACAAGGAGCCCCTTACTCTCTGTTCCCCAGGACACATTGCGGGCATTGCTGAACATTTGATGTAAAATATTGAGAGCCTTCTCTGCCGGACCGGCAACCATCCGTGAAAAATGCCCATAGGCGTCGGGCTTCCCGGAAATACCCAAAGCAACAATTTCATTACCAACCTGCGAAAAGGCAACAGCACTCCCCGCTATAAAAAACGCAAGCGGAGCAACACGAAAAAAATTACTCTTTTTCATGGTAAATAATTTTATGGAAATAAATAATTGGTTTCTTTATTTACAGGAGGTGGTTAGGCGTATAAGCTCTTCCCATGTCTCACATTGGTTTCACTACAGTAAAGATGGTGTCAGGCTGCGCACAATAGAAGAGCAGGAAATGGCTGAACAACTCTGTATAAAACCTGTGTTTTCTGGTATTAAGCCGGCAACCATCCGGGCAGTTTTGCAGGTGGCTGGCAAAAGCACCTCATTAGAATCGCTGATTAGATTGATCTTCTACAATTGGCCAACATAGCTAAACTGTTCTTTTTATTGAAAGCAACCAGAAATAAACAATGCCGGTAGATTTAAACGCTCTCTTCACATTGCTTTTGATGAAGAACCTGAACAGAATAATGAAATTTTGCTGGGGTAGGTTTCGGTACTCGAGGGATGGATTGCTGTGTTCGAAAGCGCATTCTACCTTATTAGTCGCAATCCTCGAAAAAAAAGGAAACATGCGTCCTAAATTTTTTCCTTCTTATTTTAGTAATTTCGAAGTAAAGACAACAGG
>JAEVYV010000395.1 GCA_023392575.1 Bacteroidota bacterium
AGAAATACCAGGTACTAAAAAACACGCCGGCTATACCCAAAATGGTAGCCAACCAGTCACATGCAGGAGGCGTTTTCGACTATAACTCATTCTTCCCGCCTGCAAAGGAACTGCTTGATAACATAAGCAGCCAGTTTCTTTCAAACTGGAAGCACAATGAAAACGATTTTCTGGATTATAATGTTCAATATCTCATTCCCCACGGTGAATCGGATCGTGGCCCTAAACTGGCAGTAGCAGATGTAAACGGAGATGGCCTGGATGATCTGTATGCCTGCGGAGCTCTGGGTCAACCCGGAACCTTATTACTGCAGCAGCCTGATGGGAGATTTGCAGCAGCCGATACCGCCGTTTTCAATCAAGATGCCCCATCCGAGGATGTGGACGCCATTTTTTTTGATGCCAATGGTGATCAAAAACCTGACCTGTATGTAGTCAGCGGAGGCAACCAATACGCAGACGCTTCACCTTATTTAGCCGACAGGCTTTATATCAATGATGGCAAAGGACACTTTGTAAAATCCCTAACTTTACCTTCGGTATTAAAGAACAAATCTTGTGTAAGTACGGCAGATATTGACAACGACGGAGACGAAGATCTTTTTGTGGGCGTTTTGGCCGATGCAAATGCTTACGGCATTCTGCAAACATCCATATTGCTGCTGAATGATGGGAAAGCCAACTTCTCTGTGGCTGGTCAGGACGTGATGCCCCTTTTAAATATTGGCATGGTCACTTCTTCTGCTTTTTCTGATGTGAATAAAGATGGATGGCAAGATCTGATCGTAGCTGGAGAATGGATGCCCCTCCACATTTTCATTAACGAAAAAGGGAAATTCAAAAAAACGGTTCTTCCCCATTCAAGCGGTCTATGGCAAACTGTTTTTGTGGATGACATCAACAAGGATGGACACTTGGATATCCTTGCCGGCAACTGGGGACATAACACAAAATTATGGACGGGAAAAAACGGGCCGTGCAAGCTATATGTAAAAGATTTTGACAAAAATGGTTCCGTAGAACAGGTACTGGCATATACCATTGACGGACAGCAATACCCCTTTCTTGCCAAGGACGAACTGGAACGCAGGTTGCCTGTACTAAAAAAGGCTTATTTAAACTACAGCGACGTAGCCGGCAAGACCGTGCAATACATGTTGTACGATCTTTTTGAGGGCAATACGGAATTAACGGCTGAAGAGTTAGGCTCATGCTATTTTTTAAACAATGGCAAAGGCGGTTTTACTAAATCCTTATTGCCTCCGGACCTTCAACTTACTCCCATTTTTTCTTTCGCACCCATTACCAAAAATGTATCCGGAAATACCTATATAACAGGCGGTAACTTTTTTAATGTTATTCCCTATGAAGGAAGGTATGACGCTCAGGCTTTATCACTTTTTTCTTATCAGAATAATTCATTCGTCACTTACCCCCAACCTGACCTGTTAAGCATAAACGGACAGGTAAGAGACATAAAAGGTATCCGTACAAACAAATTCGGCGAAGTTCTGGTAGTAGCAAAAAACAACGAGCCTTTGTTATTTTTTAAGCCTAATGACTAAGCTTAGGGTTATTGCAGGTATGTAAACTATAAAAACTCAAAGGATGAAGAAATGTTTTTTATCGGTATTCTCATTAACTGTGATAGCCGGTGGCTGCGGTAAAAAATCATCCGATCCATCACCACCGCCGGCGCCAACTAATTTCAGCCTGACATCATCATTGATGAATGGCGCTGCTATTCAGTTAATCAACTATAACATCAACCCAAACCCTTCTATACGGTTTAATTTTACATCAGCCATTAATAAAGCTACGGTTGCCAACAGTATTGCGTTTACTGAAAGTTCTGGCAGTACCGTTTCTTACAATATTTCCTATTCCAATGGTGATAGCAGCATCATTCTCTCCCCTACTGTGGCGCTCAAACACTTGGCAAAATACAAGGTCGCCCTATCCAAAAACTTAAAATCATCCAACGGAAGCAGTTTAACGGCAGGTACGGAAATTAGTTTTATCACTACCATCGATTCAACCGACAAGTTTCCCCAAATAAAAGATGAAGAGTTACTGGAAAAAGTACAGAAGCAAACCTTTCGTTACTTCTGGGATTTTGCCCACCCCACCAGCGGCCTGGCCAGAGAACGAAGCAATGGCGACAACAACATTGTAACATCCGGCGGCGCGGGTTTTGGCGTCATGGCCCTGATTACAGCTATTCACCGTGGCTTTATTACCCGTTCGGAAGGTTTGGCACGAATGCAAACCATGGTAAGCTTTTTAAAAAATACAGCGGAAAAACATAAAGGCGCATTCCCGCATTGGCTGAACGGACAAACCGGCACTACGGTTCCTTTCAGCCCAAAAGACAACGGCGCCGACCTGGTAGAAACTTCTTTTCTCATCCAGGGCTTGCTTTGTGCCCGCCAATATTTTGATGGAACAGACGCTGCCGAAACAATGCTACGCAACGATATCAATGCTATCTGGCAAGGCGTGCAATGGAGCTTTTTCAGAAAGAACAATGAAAACGTTTTGTACTGGCACTGGAGTCCTAATTATAACTGGGATATGAACCTGCCTATCCGGGGCTGGAACGAATGTTTGATCACGTACGTGTTAGCAGCGTCCTCTCCTACGCATGCCATTCCTAAAATTGTTTATGATGAAGGCTGGGCACAAAACGGCGTCATGAGAAATAATAAAAACTTTTTAGGCTATAGCTTGCCATTGGGACCCGATTATGGCGGCCCTTTGTTTTTTAGTCATTATTCTTTTCTGGGCATTGATCCAAACGGGTTAACGGATCAATACGCCAATTACCAAACGCAAGTAACCAATCACACCAAAATCAATTACGAGTATTGTAAAGCCAATCCTAAAAATCAGTTTGGTTACAGCGATCAGTGTTGGGGATTAACAGCCAGCGATATTCCGAATGGTTACACGGCCAGCTCTCCAACCAATGATGTTGGCGTGATTGCCCCTACGGCTGCATTATCTTCTTTTCCCTATACACCGGCAGAATCAATGAAAGCACTAAAGTTTTTTTATTATAAACTGGGTGATAAGCTATGGACCGACTACGGCTTTCGCGATGCCTTTAGTTTAAAAGACGTTTGGTTTGCCGGTTCACACTTAGCCATTGATCAGGGACCGATTATTGTGATGATTGAAAATTACCGCAGCGGCTTGTTGTGGAACTTGTTTATGAGTTGCCCCGAAATAAAAGCCGGGATGAAGACTTTAGGATTTCAAAGCCCGCGTTTATAAAACGCATTGAAAAGGAAGACGGGTTGCGTTGTGCTGAATAGCATTACAAAGCGCTGAAGAGTGCGACGCAACAAAAGCCAAATAGCAATACAAAGGCCGGGCTCATAAAAATATTCATCAAACAAAAACGGATTACCAATTGGTGTAGTTCGCCACAATTTGTGTATTGAAAATGAAGAAAACAATTTTACTGCTGCTCTTCCTGTGGCCGCTTTTCATGCAGGCGCAAAAAGCAAAATCCGCAAAAGCCGTTGACCGGCCCAAAAACCTTTCCGATTCTGCCCTGCTGGACCTGGTGCAAAAACAAACCTTTCGGTACTTCTGGGATTTTGCGCATCCGGTAAGTGGATTGGCCAGAGAAAGAAGCAATGTGGCTTTTAATTATGGCAGCGAAGTGGTAACCACAGGAGGAACAGGATTTGGCATCATGAGTGTGATCGTGGCCACAGAAAGAGGCTGGATCAAAAGAGATACGGCGGCAAGGTTCCTGTTGAAGATGGTGAACTTTTTATTGAAAGCCGATTCCTACCACGGCGCCTTCCCCCATTGGCTGAATGGCGCCACGGGAAAAACCATTCCTTTCAGCCGCAAAGATGACGGCGCCGACCTGGTGGAAACCTCTTTCTTGTTCCAGGGTCTGCTCTGTGCCAGGCAATATTTTACCGGAGAGAACCAAACAGAAAGAGAACTGCGCAACCGCATTGGCTGGATGTGGAATGAAATTGAATGGGATTGGTTTACCCGAGGCGGTGAAGAAGTGCTTTATTGGCACTGGAGCCCCAACAACGGCTGGGCCATGAACTTTCCGGTGCGGGGCTTTAACGAATGCCTGATCATGTATGTGCTGGCTGCTTCGGCGGAACGCTACCCGGTAAGCAGCGCCGTATATCATCGGGGCTGGGCCCAAAGCATCTTTTTTAAAAATGGTAAAGAATTTTACGGCATCAAACTTCCATTGGGTTTTGATTATGGCGGACCGCTCTTTTTCAGCCAGTATTCTTTCCTGGGTTTAGATCCAAGAGGTCTGAAGGACCAGTATGCCGACTATTGGGAGCAGAACAGAAACCACACCTTAATCAACCGGGCTTATTGCATCGACAACCCAAAAAAGTTTAAAGGCTATGGCGAAAACAGCTGGGGCCTAACGGCCAGCGACAGTTGGGTAGGATATGCGGCACATTCTCCTACCGAAGATCTGGGCGTCATCACTCCTACCGCTGCTTTGTCGGCCTTTCCATATACGCCGGAATATTCCATGCAGGCACTGAAACATTATTATTATGACTTGGGAGATAAGTTGTGGAGTGAGTATGGTTTTGTTGATGCTTTCAGCGAATCGAAAGACTGGTACGCCCAAAGCCATCTGGCTATTGACCAGGGACCGATTATAGTGATGATCGAAAATCATAGAAGTGGTTTGCTGTGGAAGTTGTTTATGAGTGCTCCAGAGGTCCAAAAAGGATTAAAAAAATTGGGCTTTACAAGTCCATGGATAAAATAATAATTACAAGCGTTAGACCTGGAACTGTGGGAAAGAAGAAAAGGACGAAGCACTTAAATAATCTTCAATTATGAAACAAATCTTTTCTTCAGTAGCAGGATGGCAAAATGATGGCTTGGCATTTATACGAATCATTACCGGCCTTTTTGTGGTTTACCACGGCTGGGAAGTTTTTGATGCCGAAAAAATGAAAACCTATTTGGAGTGGGAGCAGTTTAAAACCTCCTCGGCCTCTTTGATGGTGCACCTGGGAAAAACGGCCGAATTAGTGGGTGGAATGTTATTGATGTTTGGTTTGTTTACCCGGCTGGCCGCTTTGATCATCACTGGCACCATGCTTTATATTAGTTTGGTTGTTGGCACCGGAAAAATCTGGTACGAGGATCAGCATCCTTTTTTGTTTGTTTTATTGGCCTCGGTTTTCTTTTTTACAGGCCCCACAAAATGGAGCTTAGACCAGGTATTTTTTACGGATAGCAAGAAATAATTGTTTCAATTTGTACTGTAGAACGTCTTTTAAAAAACACATACTAAACAATTGCCGCTATGAATAGAAAACTTTATCTCTGCACACTGCTTATTTGGGTTTCAGGCTTGTTGATGAATGCCCAGGCCCAGGACTTTTCGCCATACCAAAAAAAATGGCTGATCGATGGTAAGGATACATTGCCCTACCGCCTGCTGTTGCCCCTGGATTATGATCCCGGCAAAAAATACCCTTTGATTTTGTTTTTACATGGAGCCGGGGAACGGGGGAACGATAACGAAAAACAACTGGTGCACGGCGCTAAACTTTTTCTCGTTGACTCTATCCGAAAAACTTATCCAGCCATTGTAGTATTTCCCCAATGTGCCGCCAACAGCTTTTGGAGCAACGTGAGCATTGCAACAGATTCGATCAACAAAACCAGGGTTTTTAACTTTCCGACGGACGGCCCACCCACAAAAGCCATGGAGCTGCTTTTGGAATTGCTGAAGGAACTCGCTGATAATTATCCGTTGGATAAAAAGCACCTTTATGTAGGAGGACTATCTATGGGTGGTATGGGTACGTTTGAACTGGTGCGCCGCAAACCCAAACTCTTTGCTGCGGCCTTTCCCATTTGCGGCGGCGCCAATGCCGCTACAGCCAAAAAATTAAAACACCCTTCCTGGTGGATCTTCCATGGATTAAAGGATAATGTAGTTGATCCAGTATATAGTAAAATAATGGCGGCCGCCCTAAAAGACCAGGGTGCCAACGTAAAGCTCACCTTGTATCCCGAAGCCAATCATAACAGTTGGGATCCGGCTTTTGCAGAAAAAGACCTGCTGACCTGGCTGTTTGCTCAACACAAATAAAAACCATGAAACGAAATTCTGTAAAGCTGTTTCTGATCTGTTTTTTGGTTGCGGTTCATGCTGCCGCACTTGCTCAAACAGCACAAACAACCTACTGCAATCCGTTGAATATTGATTATGGCTACACCCCTATCCCAAATTTTAGTGAATGGGGCAGGCATCGTGCTACAGCCGATCCCGTAATTGTAAATTACAAAGGCGACTATTATTTGTTCTCCACCAATCAATGGGGGTATTGGTGGAGTAGCGATATGCTCAACTGGAAGTTTATTTCCAAAAAATTTCTGCGTCCCTGGAACACCGGCACTTATGATGAATTATGTGCTCCCGCAGTAGGCATCATTGGCGATACGATGATTGTTTTTGGCTCGACGTATACCACCAATTTCTCCATCTGGATGAGCACCAATCCCAAAGCCAACGAATGGAAACCTTTGGTGGATTCGTTTGCCATCGGCGGCTGGGACCCTTCTTTTTTCACGGACGACGATGGCCGTTTGTATATGTACAACGGCAGCAGCAACCGCTACCCCATGTACGGAGTGGAACTCGATCGCAAAACGATGAACCCCAAAGGAGCCCGAAAGGAAATGTATTTTTTGGAACCCTGGCGCTATGGCTGGCAGCGGTTTGGAGAGCACATGGACAATACTTTTTTGGATCCCTTTATAGAAGGTTCGCACATGACCAAATACAAAAACAAATATTATTTGCAATACGGCGCACCGGGTACGGAATTCAGCGGTTACGCCGATGGCTTGCTGGTTGGTGATCATCCCCTGGGTCCTTTTACACCGGTATCCGATCCTTTGAGCTTTAAATTAGGAGGCTATGTACGCGGCGCAGGACATGGCGCTACATTTAAAGACAACTTCAACAACTACTGGCATGTGTCCACTACGGTTGTTTCGGTAAAAAATACATTTGAACGCCGGCTGGGCATCTGGCCTGCAGGATTTGATAAGGACGATCGAATGTGGTGCAATACTACATTGGGCGATTACCCGCATTATATCCCCAACAGCCGTTTTACAAATGTTCCTTATGAAGCCCATGGCCGTTCTCCGTATTTCACCGGCTGGATGCTGTTGAATTATAACAAACCCGTACAAGTCTCTTCAACTCTTGGAGGTTATGTACCTAATAACGCAGTAGATGAACTGGTGAAGACCTATTGGAGTGCCGCCACTGGCAACAAAGGGGAATGGATTCAAACCGACCTGGGAAATGTTTCCACTGTAAATGCTGTGCAAATCAACTATGCCGACCAAAACGTAGACAGCAACCGCCTGGGCAAATGGCCGGATCAATTCCATCAATACAAATTGTATTATTCCATTGACGGAAAAAAATGGAAGGTATTGGTGGATAAAAGCACCAATAAAACCGATGTGCCACACGATTATGTTGAACTGGCCCATCCGGTACAGGCTCGCTACATAAAACTGGAAAACATTCACATGCCTACGGGCAAATTTGCGCTGAGCGGCCTTAGGGTTTTTGGTAACGGGAACGGCGCCAAACCGGACAGTGTAAAACAATTTATCGTCTTGCGTACTGAAAAAGACAAGCGTAGTGCCTTCATTAAATGGAGCCCGGTAGATAACGCCTTTGCCTACAATATTTTTTACGGAACAGAGCCCGGTAAATTATATACCAGCATTATGGTACACGCCAACAACGAATACTGGCTAAAAACCATGGATTCGCAAAAGCCCTATTATTTTGCCATTGAGGCCATTAACGAAAACGGCGTGTCACAAAGAAGCAAACCAATGAGGGTAGAGTAAAACAAAATGTAGTTGGATAGTAGGGCGTTTGGGTTTAGGGGTTTAGGGGTTTAGGCGTTTAGAGGTTTAGGGTTAAGAATAGCATACCACTTAATTGAAAATCATATAAAAACATAATCATAAATAAAATTTCAATTCGACCATGAAAAAAATGTTCTCGTCGTTACTGCTTGCACTATTAGCGTTTACAACTACACACAAAGTAAGTGCACAACACTGGTTGGCAAATGAGATAAATGCGTTTAAAAAACAAGACAGCATCGCAGCACCGCCCGAAAATGCTATTCTTTTTGTTGGCAGTTCCTCTTTCAAATTGTGGACCGATGTACAATCCGACTTTCCTAGATATACCATCATCAACAGGGGCTTTGGAGGCTCTACCCTGCCCGATGTCATTTATTATACTAAGGACATCATTCTTCCCTATCATCCAAAACAAGTGGTGGTTTACTGCGGCGATAACGATCTGGCGGCTTCCGACACGGTAACAGCCGCAGCGGTAGCCAAACGGTTCCAGCAGCTTTTTTATTCCATAAGAAAAGAATTACCCAAAACAACCATCAGTTATGTCTCTATCAAACCAAGTCCCAGCCGGATGCATTTGATGGATAAAATGAAGGAAGCAAATTCGCTGATAAAGAAATTTATAAAAAAACAAAAAAGAGCCTCCTATATTGATGTTTTCACACCCATGCTCACTGCCGACCAGCAGCCCAAACCAGACCTTTTTTTAAGCGACCGGCTGCACATGAATAAAGAAGGTTATCAGATCTGGCAAAAAGCAATAAAACCCTATTTATTAAAATAAATGGTACAAAATGAACCAAGGCAAACACTTCTTAGCAACGGTCTTCAGCCTGCTTACCCTGGCCGGCTGGGCACAGGTCAACAAAACGGCCGAATACCAGATGAACCAGTTCATCACCAACCTGATGAGCAAAATGACCCTGGACGAGAAACTGGGTCAGTTAAATCTACCTGCCGCAGGCGATATTACCACGGGCCAGGCTTCCAGTTCCGACATTGCAAAAAAAATACGAGAAGGGAAAGTAGGCGGTTTGTTCAACATCAAAGGTGTCGAAAAAATAAGAGACGTGCAAAAAATTGCAGTGGAGAACAGCCGCCTGAAAATTCCCTTGCTTTTTGGAATGGATGTGATCCATGGTTATCAAACCTCTTTTCCTATTCCGCTGGGATTATCCTGTACCTGGAATATGCAGACCATTGAAAGAAGTGCACGGATCGCCGCCGTGGAAGCAAGCGCCGACGGCATTTGCTGGACCTTTTCTCCTATGGTGGATATTGCCCGCGATCCACGCTGGGGCCGCATTGCCGAAGGCAGTGGTGAGGACGCTTACCTGGGTTCTGAAATTGCCAGGGCCATGGTAAGAGGTTACCAGGGCACCGATCTCTCTAAGAACAACACCATCATGGCCTGCGTCAAACACTTTGCCTTGTACGGCGCGGCCGAAGCGGGTCGTGACTACAACACTACGGATATGAGTCATATCCGGATGTACAATGAATACTTCCCGCCCTTCAAGGCAGCCATCGACGCCGGCGTGGGAAGTGTGATGACCGCTTTTAATGAAGTGGATGGCATTCCCGCCAGCGCCAACAAATGGCTGTTAACTGATGTACTGCGTAAGCAATGGGGGTTTAATGGTTTTGTGGTTTCCGATTATACCTCGATCAATGAAATGATCGATCACGGCCTGGGCGATCTGCAAACCGTTTCAGCGCTGGCCCTGAAAGCAGGTGTGGATATGGACATGGTGGGTGAAGGTTTTCTGACCACTTTAAAAAAATCGTTGCAGGAAGGAAAGATCACACAAAAAGAAATTGACGCTGCCTGCCGCCGCATTTTGGAAGCCAAATACAAACTGGGTTTATTTGAAGATCCCTATCGTTATTGCAATATAGAGCGTTCCAAAACTGAGATCTATACGCCGGACAATCTAAAGGCTGCAAGAGAAATTGCGGCGGAAACGTTTGTATTGCTGAAAAACCAAAACAATGTATTGCCTTTGAAAAAGAGCGGCACCATTGCCCTGGTTGGCCCATTGGCCGATGCCAAAGAAAACATGCCCGGCACCTGGAGTGTGGCTACCGATTTTACCAAACCCATTTCGGTACTGGCAGGTTTAAAAAATGTGTTGGGCAGCAGCGCCAATGTAGTGTATGCCAAAGGCTCGAACCTTTCCAGTGATTCTTTGTTTGAGGAAAGAGCCACCATGTTTGGCAAAACCCTGCGCCGCGACAGCCGCCCGGCTGCAGAACTAATTAAAGAAGCCCTGGATATAGCCGCAAATGCCGATGTCATTGTAGCGGCCTTAGGGGAGTCGGCGGAAATGAGTGGGGAAAGCTCCAGCCGCAGCAATATTGAAATCCCCCAGGCCCAAAAAGACCTGTTGACCGCTTTATTAAAAACAGGTAAGCCCCTTGTGCTGGTTTTATTTACCGGTCGCCCGCTGGCCATTACCTGGGAACACGAGAACGTGCCGGCTATTCTGAACGTATGGTTTGGCGGCTCGGAAGCAGGCAACGCCATTGCCGATGTACTGTTTGGCGATGTGAATCCGTCCGGGAAATTAACGGCTACTTTCCCGCAAAACGTGGGACAAATCACCATTTATTACAATCATAAAAATACCGGCCGCCCTTTACCAGAAGGACAATGGTTTCAGAAATTCCGTTCCAACTATCTGGACGTTTCCAACGATCCGCTTTATCCCTTTGGTTATGGATTAAGTTATACAACTTTTAACTATGGTGATGTGACACTGAGTAAAAATCAAATGCAGTCAACCGGTAAGATCACAGCCAGTGTAACAGTAACCAACACCGGAAACAGGGAAGGCAAGGAAGTGGTGCAGTTATACATCCGTGATATGGTGGGCAGCGTGACCCGGCCGGTGAAAGAATTAAAAGGATTTCAGAAGATAGCGCTGCAGCCCGGCGAATCCAAAACGGTTTCTTTTACCATCAGTATAAACGACCTGAAGTTTTACAACAGCGAGTTGAAATTCGTTGCCGAACCGGGAGATTTCAAAGTGATGATTGGCCCCAATTCAAGAGATGTAAAAGAAGCAGCGTTCAAGTTGCTGACGAAATAGTTTTGCACAGAAAAATTAAAAGCCCTCAGGTCGTAGCTCCGGGCTTTTTTATAGCGTATTTCTCGCGGCGATCGCAACGGAGCGGTGGCGCAGCGTCATTGCTCCTCTGCGCCCGCTGCGAGAAAATTATCAAAATACCTTCATCGGCTTCACAGTCTTTCCTCAACCTCAACCTTAAGTTTAACCTCAACCTCCACCCTTCTCCCTGCCTTCGCCCACCCTTCGCCCTACCTACTCCCACTTAAGTTCATGAAACGCGTAGTTTTACGATCGAAATGAAAATGATCCATTCTGCACCGGAAAGCATCGCTTAAGAAAGAATAACTGCAAGAAAGACAGACGCAAATATCTAAACTATAAACCCGACACCGCAGCCCTCCCTTTTGCATGCCCGAAACCTCAAAACGCCTTCATCGGCTTTGCCGTGTTCTTATGCTCCTTAAACAAGGCACTGAACTTTACATACACGCCGTTGCTCCATCCAAAGCCATCCTGGGTAGGATATTCTCCGCCTCCGCTTTCCAGGTTGGTATCTTCAACATTATATTTTTCCAGCATCTTGCCGGTAGTGGCAAATACTTTTTCATTCACCGTCATCCACCGTTCTGCAATGGTTTGGGCCAAAGAATTGTATTCATAATTCATGAGTCCTTTTACCGTAATATATTGCAAAGGCGCCCAGCCGTTAGGCGCATCCCATTGTTGCCCGGTATGATAGGCCGAGGTGGCAATACCGCCATCTTTCAATAGCTTCTTCCGGATGTTTTTCTGTGCAGCGCTTGCCTGTGCCTTAGTGGCTACATTGGCAAATAAAGGCATGGCGCCTGCCGCAGACCACTTGTCGGTTGTTTGCTTTTTTACGAAATTATAGTCGAAGAAAAAGCCTTTGGCTCCATTCCAGCAATATTTTTGGATGGCGGCTTTTCTTTTCTCGGCTCTTTGTTTGTAATAGTCCGACTTAGATGCAGCCTTACTAACGGAGGCGGCCTTGCTCAATATTTTTTCATAGGCATACAAAAGACTGTTCAGATCCACAGGAATGATATTGGTCGTTTCAATAGTGGTTAAATGAAGGGTATCGCCAAACCAACGGCTGCTGAAATCCCATCCACTTTCAGCACTAGCTCTTAAGTTGGTAAAAGTGATGGAATCTCTGGTTTTTGCAAAGGTGGCCACATCCTCGGCGTACGATTCTTCCCGGGGCGCCCTCTTATCATCCCAATAGCGGTTTAACACGCTGCCATCATCCAAGCGCACCACTCTTCTAAAGGCCTCTCCATTTTTTAAATCCGCTTCTCCCTGCATCCACCAGTTATATTCTTTTTGTAAGGCCGAATAATATTTTTTATAGATCGCTTCTCCTTTTTTCTGCGCCAGCAGATCCACCATCAAAGCAAAGAAAGGCGGCTGCGAACGACTAAGGTAATAACTACGGTTGCCATTGGGAATATGTCCGTATTCGTCAATTAAAAACTTGAAATTATCCAGCATGCTTTCCACGAGGTTGTATCGTTTGCTTTCCATTAATCCCAGCATGGTAAAATAACTGTCCCAATAATAAATCTCCCGAAACCTTCCACCGGGAACGATATAAGGCTCTGGCAGGGGCAAAAGTGAACTGCCCGGTTGTTTGGTATCTGCTTTTCGCTGCAGCACATCCCACAACTGCTCTATGTGGGCCTTCAGGCTTAAGCCTTCTTCTACCTTAACCGAAGGCGTAACCGGCAGGGTGAAATTGGCAGTAACAAAATTGGCCAGGTTAAACGTATCGCTTAGTTTTTGCTGCGCATACCGGCTCAGGATTTCCTCCCGCGAAAACTTAGGCACCGCATCCACAAAGGTTTTATTATCCTTGAAAACTCTTTTTAACTGTACTTCTTCAAACAGCTTTCCCCATAAAACATCAGGCGTTTGAACCGATTGTGATTGCACAGAAATCACCATCACCAGTCCCGCCAACAGAAAGAGATTCTTTTTCATATAGCCAATAACGTTTTGAGTAAGAGGATTAAAAGGTACTGAAATAAATAGAATTTTCACGCAGCGCCGTCTCATCGCAAAGGCATTTATCCCATAAAAAAAGCCGGCTTTCGCCGGCGCTTTTCTAAACGAACACTAAAGCTGAACGGTTTTTAGTTCATGGGCATGTATTTTTAATGAACAAATGCATGTGCAGGTTGTATCCCACTTATTCAGCGCCATCGGACATGGCTCTTTGCACAGCAAATGAGCCAATGTTTTTACCAACAACCAAACCAACTTCACAATCGCTGCGGTAATGAATTCCGCCATACACCCGGGACATGGAGGCTTCCAATGCCATAGCCTCATAAGCTGCTTTTCTTTCCGGTACAATATGACCAAGTATGGTTGCTGCTGCGCCGCTGAACGTGGAATGGCCGGAAATATAGGAAGGAAAATTAGGCAAGCCAGTCAGGGTTTTAATCCGCGGGTCCAATTGTGATGGTCTGGGATTAAAGTAGCGCATTTTCGTGTCCCAGGTAACAATGGCGGCATCAAATTCAGCCATATTCAATAAAGCCAAATTACGGGCCCACCGCACTTCGCTAAAATTCTTTTTTATAAAATCGGTTGCCGCAATATCATTCCAGTGGCCTGGAGGCGTGTACGTAGCTACCCCATCGGCCCAAAAATGCACTTTTTCAATATGCTCCCGGGTGGGGTTGCTGGTATAAGAATAGACTTCTGCCAATTCTTTTTTCATCTGCTCACTGGACGTGGAAGGCGGCGGCGGAGGGCAAAGAGAAACAGCGGTAAGCGAATCGAACAAAAAAGCTTTTACCTTTCCAAACATCATGAGCATCGGGGGGCGTTTGGGAACTTCCAGGCTATGCCAAGGCGTTTCCCCTCTTGCCGAACAATCCGACTCAAACTTGGCCCACATGGCAGCATTACCGCCCGCCGTGCCGGCTCTGTCGCCTCGGGCACGGGCCACAAATTTTTGCGCCACCATTCTTCCTAAAGCTTCACCGGCTTCAATATCGCTGCGCACATTTGCTCCTGCAATAATACGGGAACGCTTGTGCTCCTCCGCTTTTTGCTGGATGTAGCTCTGATCGCCGGGAAACATCAGTTTCATCATTTCCACCGTAACACCTGCCACCACGGCGTCTTCCGAAGGATAAGAAGGAAGATTTGACTTGGGCACCAGGGCCGTGATGTTTTGATGAATGGTATTAGGCGCCGGCCGGGTAT
>JAEVYV010000073.1 GCA_023392575.1 Bacteroidota bacterium
CCCCCCAACGCGATAGCACATGGCTGTTCAGCGCCACCATGCCCCCCGAGATCCGGAAGGTGAGCAAGAAATACATGCAATCTCCCGTGGAAATTACGGTGGGGAAAATGAATACAGCCAACAAAAACATCGATCATCAGTATTTTGTTGCTCCGGCGCCACACCGCTACGAAACGCTGAAAAGACTAATTGATTTCAACCCCGGCATGTATGGCATCATCTTTACCCGCACCAAGGCCGATGCCCAGGAAATTGCCGAAAAGCTGACCCGGGAAGGATATGATATTGATGCTTTGCACGGGGATCTTACCCAGGCCCAGCGCAATAAGGTAATGGACGAGTTTCGGGATAAGACCCTGCAGTTGTTAATCGCCACGGATGTGGCGGCTAGGGGAATTGATGTGCAGGGCATAACGCATGTCATCAATTATGAGCTGCCCGATGACGTGGAGGTGTATACCCACCGAAGCGGCCGCACGGGCCGGGCCGGCAAAACCGGGGTGTGCATGTCCATTGTGCATTCCAGGGAAACCGGACGGATACGGCAAATTGAACGGATGGTGCAGGCGCCTTTTCACCGACTGGAAATTCCATCGGGAAAGGATGTGTGCCGCAAGCAGTTCTTTTATTTCATGGATAAATTACTGAAAGCCGATATCAGCCACGGTGATTACGAGACCTACCTGCCCATGCTGCAGGAAAAGTTTGCCGATATCAGCAAGGATGAAGTATTGAAAAGAGTGGCCGCACTGGAGTTCGACCGCTTTTTGCGGTATTATGAAAACGCAGAAGACCTGAATGCCCGTGAGCGCCGGGAGGACCGGGGCCGCTTTGCCGGAGAAGGCAAAGGCAGCCGCTTTGGCGAGAAAAGACGCGATACCAGAGGACGGGAGTTTGGCGGCAACGGCAATTCAACACGGTTGTTTGTGAACCTGGGTACCAAGGATGGATTTTATAAAGCCAGTTTCCTGCAATTTATTCTCGACATGAGCGATCTGAGTAAGGATGTTTTGGGGCGGATTGACATGAAGGAAATGAACAGCTGGATCGAGGTAGACAAAAATGCTGCTTCTAAAATGATTCAATCCATTGATGGAAAAAAATACAAAGGAAGAAGGTTGCGGATGAACGAAGCTGATTCGGTCAGAAGGTGAATGAGCCGTTAACAGCAAGCAATTTTTTGCTTGCGGCCGGTGATTTGCTGCTTTCTGGCACAGAAATAATTTTTTTCTTTTAATTTCATTTTTATATTTGTTGCAAGATGACCATTACAAAAGCATACGGTTGCTATTTTACTTACTTCTATTTTTATTTTAGTAGGAGCCGGGATTGCTTTTGTTGAATAGTTTATAAACAAATTCAGCATAAAGAGAATCCCGGCCATTTGGCCGGGATTTTTGTTTGGCGGGTTGCTCAGGAAAACCAGTCAAACCAGACAAAAATTTTTTATGGGTCTAAAAGTCTCGATTCAGGGTTTTGAAGGTAGTTTTCATCAGATAGCTGCACGGCAGTTTTTTGGAAATAACATCTCGGTGGCCACCTGTGCCACTTTCCGCGAAGTGGTAGAACGTACGAAAAAAGGCGATACGGACGCCAGTGTGATGGCCATTGAAAACTCCATAGCCGGCAGCATCCTACCCAACTACCATCTTTTACAAAAGTCGAATTTGACAATAATTGGCGAGGTATACCTGCCCATCAAGCAACATTTGCTGGTGAATCCAGGGGTGAAATTGGAGGATATCCGTGAGGTGCACTCGCATCCAATGGCCATTCAGCAGTGCCTTGATTTTTTGGTGCAGCATAGCTGGAAGCTGGTGGAGACTGAAGACACGGCGCTGAGTGCCAAGCACATTCATCAGCACAAGAATAAGTACACAGCGGCCATTGCCGGCAAGCTGGCTGCCGAATTATTCGACCTGGACATTTTGGCTGAGAACATCCACACCGAAAAACACAACTACACCCGGTTTTTGGTGTTGCAGCAGAAAGACACTCCGCTGGACGATGCGGACAAGGCTTCCATCAGTTTTCATACGGATCACTCAAAAGGAAGCCTGGCCAAGGTTTTAACCAAAATCGCGGAGGGTGGGATCAACCTGAGCAAACTCCAAAGCTTTCCCATTCCCGGCAGCAATTGGAAGTACAATTTTCATGCAGACCTGGAGTTTGAAACCAAGGAACAGTTTCATCACGTAATAAAAAGCATTGAAGGCTTAACGGAAGCCATAAAAGTTTACGGTGTGTACAAAAACGGAAATTCAAAGTAGTTGTTTATGCAAACAAACATTGCAGATAGATTAAACGGAATAGGTGAATACTATTTTTCTCAAAAATTGAGAGAGATAGACCAACTCAATAAAACGGGAGAGCCGGTAATTAATTTGGGCATCGGCAGCCCCGACCTGCCTCCACATCCTGATGTTCTTAAAACCTTGCAGGATGAAGCCGCCAAGTCCAATGTTCACGGCTATCAAAATTATAATGGAGCTCCTGTGCTGCGGCAAGCCATCAGCACCTGGTATCAAAAATGGTACAACGTGGATTTGGATTCCGATACCGAAATTTTGCCATTGATCGGCTCTAAAGAAGGCATTATGCACATCAGCATGGCCTATTTAAATGAGGGCGACGAAGTGCTGATTCCCAACCCCGGCTATCCAACCTATAGAAGCGCTACCCAATTAGCGGGTGGGAAATGCATCGAATATAAACTAAGCGAAGACACGAATTGGGCACCCAATTTTGCGGCATTGGAAGAAAGAGATTTGACCAAAGTAAAATTGATGTGGGTAAATTATCCGCACATGCCCACGGGGCAAGTGCCAACAAAGCAATTGTTTGAAAGCCTGGTGACTTTTGGCAGGAAGCATAACATCCTGATTTGCCACGACAACCCATACAGTTTTATTTTGAATGAGCGCCCCATGAGTTTATTGAGTGTTGCAGGAGCTAAAGATGTCGTCGTCGAGCTCAACTCGCTGAGCAAATCGCACAACATGGCCGGATGGCGAGTGGGCATGCTGGTCGGGGCCAAACAAAAAATTGACGACGTGCTTCGTTTTAAAAGCAATATGGATAGCGGCATGTTCCTGCCCCTGCAACTGGCTGCGGCCCAAGCCCTGGCTTTAGGCGAAGACTGGCACAATTCATTAAATGAAGTTTACCGTAAAAGAAGGCAGCGGGTGTTTCAACTGCTGGATGAGTTGGAATGTGCGTACAGCACGGAGCAGGTTGGCTTGTTTGTCTGGGCAAAAATTCCAGCCGGGTATTCCAACGGGTTTGCCTTAAGCGATGAGGTATTGCAAAAGACCAAAGTGTTTATCACGCCTGGCGGCATTTTTGGCAGCGCCGGTGATCAATATATCAGGGTAAGCTTGTGCAGCACCGAAGAAAAGTACAAGGAGGCCGTAAACAGGATTGCAAAAATTTCAGTACCAAAGTCATGACGGTTACCGTAGTAGGCATAGGATTGATTGGGGGCTCCATTGCTCTTGCCTTAAAAGAAAAAGGGCTGGCGCAAAAAATCCTTGGCGTGGAAGCCAGCAAAGAACATGCGCAGCAAGCCATTAAGTTGGGATTGGTGGATGAAATAGTGGAACTGGACAAGGCCATTGGGCAATCGCAATTGATCATTTTGGCCATACCGGTGAACGCGGTGGAAGAACTGTTGCCGTCGATCCTGGATAAAGTTGAAAGCCAGGTGGTGATGGATGTGGGCTCGATCAAAAACGGGATCCTGTCCGGCATCAAGCAGCATCCCAAGCGCAGCCGGTTTGTAGCAACACACCCCATGTGGGGGACGGAATACAGTGGCCCCAAAGCAGCGGTACGCGGCGCTTTTGCCGGCAAGGCAACCGTGATCTGTGATAAAGAAGCATCGGCTGCCGATGCCGCAGAGCTGGTAGAGCATTTGTATCAGCAATTGGGCATGCACCTGGTGTATATGAACGCAGAAGAACACGATGTGCACGTGGCCTACGTCAGCCACATCTCACACATCACTTCGTTTGCTTTGGCCAACACGGTACTGGAAAAAGAAAGAGAAGAGGATGCCATTTTCGAATTAGCCAGCGCTGGCTTTGAAAGTACGGTTCGTCTGGCAAAAAGCAACGCAGCTATGTGGGTACCAGTGCTCATGCAAAACCGCGAGAACGTATTGGATGTGCTCAATGAACATTTAAGCCAGTTGCGCAAATTCAAAGCCTGTTTGGAAAAAGAGAATTATGAGTACCTGCAGGAGCTGATTGAAAACGCAAATAAAATAAAGCGCATCATAAAGTAAGTAGTCGTAAAAAGTTCTTTGTAATAAATAATATGTACTAAGCAGTAGTGCTGCTATGATGCTTTCGTTGCGCTGCGTCCGACTGCCGGCGGATCGCACTCGTGTACGGCACCCATTCTATGCAGCACCGTTTCTCACAGCAAACGTAAAGGAGCCACGACGCTACGCCGCCGTACCGCTGCGATCGTGGCGAGAAAAAAAGCTGAATAGAATTCCAAAGCGTACAAGTGAGTGACACAACAAAAGTTGAAAAAAGTACAAAAGCCGATAACAAAAAATACATTTCATCATTCTTCCTTGAAGTGAAGAGAACAAAGTCAACAACATGCAAACAACTCAAAATGCAAACACAGAAAAAGTGCTGCAGACCTGGAACAAGCGTCCGCTGATCATCTCGGGTCCCTGCAGCGCCGAAACAGAAGAGCAGGTTCTGGAAACCGCCACCCGCCTGGCTAAAACCGGCAAAGTCGATATGCTGCGTGCCGGCATTTGGAAACCCCGTACCAGACCGGGAAGCTTTGAAGGCATTGGCACAAAGGCGCTGGCCTGGCTGCAACAGGCACGCAAGGCAACCGGTTTGCCCATAGCTGTGGAAGTGGCTACCGCCAAGCAGGTAGAAGATGCCCTGCATTTTGATGTGGATGTTCTTTGGGTGGGTGCCCGCACCACGGTTAATCCTTTCAGCGTGCAGGAAGTGGCCGACGCTTTGCGGGGCGCCCATGTGCCGGTGCTCATTAAAAATCCCATCAACCCCGACCTGGAATTATGGATTGGTACGGTGGAACGGGTAGCCAAAGCCGGCATTAAAGAAATTGGTTTGATTCACCGCGGTTTTTCCTCTTACGGCAATACCGAATTCCGCAATGCGCCCATGTGGCATTTGGCCATCGAAATGAAGCGCCGCAATCCGGAACTGCCCATCATCAATGATCCTTCGCACATTTGCGGAAGAAGAGATATTTTGCTGGAAGTGGCGCAAAAAGCCATAGACCTGGATTACGACGGTTTGATGATCGAAAGCCACATTGATCCGGACAAGGCCTGGAGCGATGCCAAACAGCAGGTGACTCCGGAACGCCTGGCCGACATGCTGAATCAGATTGTGTGGAGAAAAGAAGACGTGGCTTCGGAGGAATACCATGCGGCGTTGGAAAAATTGCGTCAGCAAATCAACCACCTGGACGATGAATTGATGTTCATTTTGAGCCAGCGGATGAAAATTGCTGAAAAGATTGCCCAATACAAAAAAGAAAACAACATCACCATTTTGCAGACGAAGCGCTGGAACGAAATTTTGGAAAGAGCTTGTACAAAGGGAGAGAAGCTGGGGCTGAGCAAGGAATTCATCACCAAGTATTTTGATGCGGTGCACCTGGAAAGCATCACGCATCAAACCAAAATTTTCAACGCCTGATGCAGAAAAAAACGTTTCGCTTTAGCAATGCGTCGGTAGATTATTATTTCGCCGGTGGCATCTCGCAGCTTAAAGAAGTGGCGGATCCCAAAAACACGGTCCTCATCACGGACGAAAACGTGTATTCTGCGCACCAAAAAAGGTTTAAAAAATGGAACAGCATTGTTTTAAAGCCCGGTGAGGAATATAAGGTGCAGGCTACGGTGGATTCAGTGATTGCGCAGTTGATTGAAATGCAGGCCGACCGGACCACAACCCTTGTTGGGGTGGGGGGCGGCGTGATTACGGATCTGACCGGCTACGTGGCTTCCGTGTATATGCGTGGGGTTCGCTTTGGCTTTATCCCAACCACGCTGTTGTCTTTGGTGGATGCCTCCATCGGTGGAAAGAACGGAATTGATGTGGGGGTTTATAAAAACATGGTGGGCATCATCCGCCAGCCTTCTTTTATTCTCCACGATCTGGTTTTCCTCAATTCGCTGCCCGAGCCGGAATGGCACAACGGCTTTGCCGAGATCATCAAGCATGCCTGCATTAAAGATGCGGCCATGTTCAAAGAACTGGAAGCCCGGAGTCCATCCGTTTACAGAAAACAAAAGACCAGGATCTGCCAGCTCATTCAGCGCAATGCGTTGTTGAAAACAAAAGTGGTGCAGCGGGATGAATTTGAACAGGGTGAACGGAAGCTGCTTAATTTCGGGCATACACTGGGACATGCCCTGGAGAACCAGTACGACCTATCGCACGGAGAGGCCATTTCTATTGGAATGACGTATGCCTCCAGGCTTTCTCAAAAAATAAACGGCTTCCGGCAACCGCAGCGTGTGCAGCAGGTGCTGGAGCAGTATGGCCTACCCACGTTGACACAGTTTGACAAAGACAAGGTGATCGGCGTGTTGAAAATGGACAAAAAAAAGACAAAGGACGGCATCCATTTTATTTTACTGGAAAGAATTGGCCGGGCTGTCATTCACAAAATTTCTACTGACCAACTTTACGATAGTTTATAATGCAGGTTACAATACAACCCTCGAACGTAAAAGGCACCATTACGGCGCCCACCTCAAAAAGTGCCATGCAAAGAGCTTGTGCCGCGGCCTTGCTCAAAGGCGGAAAAACCGTTTTGCACAATCCGGGGTCTTCTGCCGATGACCAGGCGGCTCTTGATATTATACAGCAACTAGGCGCCACCGTGGTTCATGCCGATGGCACGACCATCATTGAAAGCGCCGGTGTAAAGCCGGTTGCCAACGCCATTCATTGCGGTGAAAGCGGCTTGTCCGTTCGCATGTTTACTTCCATTGCAGCCTTAAGCAGCCAGCCGGTTACCATAACAGGAAGCGGGAGTCTGGTCAAACGGCCCCTGTCTTTTTTTAATGAGGTGTTGCCCCAATTGGATGTGCGGGTGACCAGCAACAACGGCCTGCTTCCCTTGCAGGTACAAGGGCCATTGCAGCCCCGAACCATTACCGTGGACGGCTCGTTGTCCTCACAGTTTTTAACGGGCCTGTTGTTTGCTTTTGCGGCAGCCAATGCCAGCGAGGTCTCCATTAAGGTCGACAATCTTAACAGCAAGCCCTACATCGACCTTACCCTGCAGATAATGGAAGACTTTGGTTTGAAAACGCCGATCAACACGAATTACCAGGAATTTTATTTTGGCCGACAGGCGCCTTCTCAGTTTGCCAATGAATCCATACACTATTCGGTGGAAGGCGATTGGAGCGGTGGCGCTTTTCTATTGGTAGCCGGCGCTGTAGCGGGTGATGTGGTGGTGCGCGGCTTGGATGTGTTTTCCACCCAAGCCGACAAGGCCATATTGCAGGCACTAATGCAGGCGGGGGCTGCCATCAGTATTGAAGAAAAACAAATCAGTGTAAAAGAAAGCCCGCTGAAAGCTTTTCATTTTAATGCCACGGATTGTCCGGACCTGTTTCCCCCCTTGGTGGCACTGGCTTCTTTTTGCGAGGGTACCACGGCCATTGAAGGTGTTCACCGCTTAACCCATAAGGAAAGCAACAGGGCTTTAACCCTTCAGGAAGAGTTTGGAAAACTGGGAGTGGAGGTTGTGTTGCAAGACGACCTGATGCTGATCAAAGGCGGAGGAACGATAAAGGGGGCCAGGGTCCATTCTCATCACGATCACCGCATCGCCATGGCCTGTGCCGTAGCGGCTTTGAAAGCAGATGCCGTAACCATGGTTGACGGAGCGGAAGCCGTAAACAAATCCTATCCTGATTTTTGGAACCACTTGTCGCAACTGCAGCATTCCTGAATGAACCATTCACTTCAAATATTGGAATCGTGGAAGGCGAATGCCCGGAACTGGATTGCCTCCATTCAGGGAGGGGAGATCGAGAGCCGTTTGCTGGCTACCAATGGTGCAATTGTTAATTGCGTGTGCTCCTGTCTTCCGAAAAAGGTTTTGGACATTGGCTGTGGCGAAGGCTGGTTGGTACGGGAGCTGAGGAAAAAGGGGATAGAGGCATATGGCGCAGACGGCGTCAAGCAATTGGTTGCGGAAGCCATAAAAAACGACGGTCCTAACTACTACCACGTGACCTACGAAGAAATCGCCGGGGGCAGACATGCCTTGCCTTCTTCTTTGGACGCAGTGGTCATTAATTTTGCGTTGATCGACAAAGAAAATACAGAAGCCCTGATCCGGTATGTTCCCAGCCTGTTGCAACAAGCCGGCTACTTATTTATTCAAACGCTGCATCCTTTAACCATTGCCCTGACCGATGAATACAAAACGGGCTGGAAGGACGGCAGCTGGAACGGAATGAAACAAAATTTTGTTCAGCCCTATTTCTGGTATTTCAGAACCCTGGAAGATTGGATGAATTTGTTCAGGCAAAGCGGATTTACGTTGGAAGAGATGAGAGAGCCCATTCATCCGGGTACCGGCAAACCCGCATCGGTTATTTTTGTTTTAAAGCAAAACAGCAGATTAAAAAATAGATTATGAACTCATTTGGAAGGTTGTTTCGGGTAACCATTTTTGGCGAATCGCATGGCCCTTCGGTGGGCATTACCATTGATGGTTGTCCCGCAGGATTGCCGCTGGTTGAAGAGGATTTTGCTGTCGATCTGGAACGGCGCAAGGGCGGCATGCAAAAAGGAACCACGCCCCGTAAAGAAGAAGATAAACCCATTTTTGTTACCGGTGTATTCAACAACAAAACCACCGGTGCACCGCTCACCATTGTTTTTGAAAATAAAAATACCCGCTCGGGTGATTACGAGAAGCAAAAAGCCATACCCCGCCCGGGGCATGCCGATTTTGTAGCCAACAAAAAATTTGGCGGCCACGAAGATTTCAGGGGCGGCGGGCATTTTAGCGGAAGGCTTACGGTTTGCCTGGTAGCCGCAGGTGTTGTGGCCAAAAAAATGCTGCAGGGTATTTCTGTCGAGGCCACCATAAAGGAAATCGGTGGCGAAAAAGATATTGAGGCGGGCCTGCAAAAAGCAATTGATGCAAAGGATTCGGTGGGCGGCATTGTGGAGTGCACGGTCAACGGCTTGCCCATTGGCCTGGGCGAACCTTTTTTTGATTCGGTAGAATCCATGATCAGCCATGTGGTTTTTTCCATTCCGGCTGTAAAAGGGATTGAATTTGGCGCTGGTTTTGGTGCGGCCCGAATGTTTGGCAGCGAACACAACGACGCCATTACCGATGCTTTGGGGCATACCAGAACCAATCATGCCGGCGGCATTGTTGGCGGCATCACCAATGGCAATAACCTGGTGTTCCGCGTGGCAATCAAACCCACTTCCTCAACGCCCAAAGAACAGCAATCCTGGAACTGGGAAACTCAGCAAACAGAAACATTTTCGATCAAGGGCCGCCACGATCTTTGCATTGCGCTGCGTGTGCCTCCTGTTTTGGAAGCCGCCACGGCCCTGGTGCTGGCCGACATGATGTTGCTGGAGCAAACAATAAAGCGCATACACACAACCTGAAGCTTTTCGTTTTTTCAGAATTTTGATTGCTCGTAATCGTTGGTGATCCGCATAATTCATTATGGATTACTCTTACTCGTTTGTTGCCGTCGGCGGTTGTGTTGATAAAATAACACCCTGTTATGAAGGGGAAAGTGTAAAATTTTTATCTTGTATGAAAATCGCTACGCAATCCTATGGTGAAACAAGAGTACGGGCTATGTAAATCTTTCAAACTCTTTCTCGGTTTTTTAGCCTTTTTTTTATCCTGTAACGAACGGCCCCGCATTGATCAAAAGGAAATTGTGGAGACACCCGAGGAGATCAATGTCAAGGCAGAAGTGTTGATCCAGGGAACACTTAAGGATATTCTTCAAAACGACAGGAGCATCGGCGACTCCTTTAAACTGAAAAATGCTGCGGTGGTGCAGCATTTGTATAACGAGCATTCCTTTCAACCCTTATGGTCCGAAAAAGGAGCTTTTAACAGTTGGGGCGACTCCTTGTTTTCCTTGCTGGATAGCGCCGCTACGTATGGTTTGTTTTCACAAGATTATTACCAGGAGAAATTAGCGGGGTTCCGAAAAGAGCTGGTCCTGGACACCGCCCGGGAAAACAAACTGGATGCGGCCAAGTGGGCCTACAGCGATCTTCTGCTCACTTCTGCCTTCATTCAAATCGTACGGGATCTGGTTAAGGGAAGGCTGCTGCCGGACAGCGTGTTGGTCAAGGATTCCCTGCTGACCCCGGCGTTTTATGCCACGCAATTCCAGCAGTTCACAAAAACACCGGTTGCGGAATTTACTTCACAGCTCGAACCGCAACACGAGGGGTACAAAAAGCTAAAGCTTGCCCTGCGCACTTTTCTTAAAGAAGCCGAGTTTAAGAACTTTACGTTTGTTAAATCTGCCGACAGCACTCGTTTGCGCACCCTTGTCTACCAAAGAATCGCAGAGGAGGATTCCCTGCTCAGTAAAACAGAAGCTCCGGATTCCGCCGCCATTGCCGCCGCTGTAAAAACATATCAAAAGAAAAACGGCTTTAAGGTGAACGGCCAGATATCGGCTGCGCTGATCAACAAACTAAACGATACGGACCGGGAACGGTTCATTCGCATTGCCATTACGCTTGATAAGTTCAAGATGCTGCAGCCGCTTCCGGAGCAATACATTTGGGTAAACATCCCCAGTTATTATTTACAGGTAAGGGACTGTGATACAGTGGCCCTCACCTCCAGAATTGTGGTCGGCAAGCCCGAAACGAAAACGCCCATCATTACCAGCGCCATTACCGATATGATCACGTATCCCAGGTGGCATATCCCTTTAAGCATCATTAAAAAGGAAATCCTGCCGGGTTTAAAAAAAGATCCCGGATATACCTTGCGCAAAGGGTACACTTTGTTCGACAAGGACGGTAACGAAGTCGATCCGTATACGATAAATTGGTCGCGGTACAAAGACGGCATTCCATATAACGTAGTGCAGGGCAGCGGCGACGAAAATGCTTTGGGTGTGATGAAGTTTAATTTTCCCAACAAGCATTCCGTGTACCTGCACGATACCAACCAACGGTATTTATTCAGCAAAAGCAACCGTGCGTTAAGCCACGGCTGTGTGCGGGTGCAGGCCTGGCAGGAGCTGACCAATTTTATCCTGCGCAATGACAGTGCTTTCAGCGAAAAGGCCATACCCGTGGACAGTGTAAAACAATGGCTGGCGCTGAAGGAAAAACGGGTTGTTCCCGTACGGAAAAGACTTCCTTTATTTATCCGGTATTTTAGCTGCGAAGCAAAGAACGACCAGGTTGTTTTTTACGAAGACATCTATGGTGAAGACCGCAGAATAAGAGAGAGCACTTTTTCAGATAAATAAAATCTGCCTATGCGATACCTGTTCTTATTTTATTGGCTAACCCCTCTGGTGTTTGCTTTCCATGCAGAGGTTAGAATCTCAGAAAAGTCACGAACGCATGCCACGAGCCACAAGCCCAAGGTGTATTATGGCATTGCCAGTTATTATGCCGATAAATTCAACGGAAGGCCTACCGCCAACGGTGAAATATATAGTCATCAAAAACTAACAGCAGCCTGCAATATATTGCCCTTGGGCACCTGGATACGGGTGACCAACCTGCGAAACAACAAAACCATTATTGTGCGGACAAATGACAGGCTGCATCCCCGAATGAAAAGGATTGTTGATTTGAGCCGTTCCGCGGCAGAAAAACTGGCTTATACAGGGCGGGGGTTGACCCAGGTAAAAGTGGAGGTGATCGAAAAAGAAAAGCTCGAATGAGTCATGAACCGGATAAATAAATTTCGTTATTTTAAATCATTTGCTTTTATTTTGTTTTGACCAAACCAAACAACATTATGAGGAAATTGCTTGCTCTGTTGATTTTCTTTGCCTCCTTTATTCAGATGTCGGGGGCGCAGGAAAATTCTATTCGTCCCGCAGCTTTAGGCGTAAGTTTCTTTTTCAATGATTTTGTTACTCCGCAGCGTATCCGCTCAGGCTCCTTATCGCAGGTATTGCGGGAACACAAATGGGCTAAGTTTACGGAAATGTCACCGGGACTGGCGCTCACTTATTTCAAGGGATTAAGAAAATACATTGATTTTGCCGGTACGGCATCGGTTTCGTTTCCCAGTGTGCCGCTTCCTCAAAAAAACAACAGCTCCAGCGATGCGATGCTGCTGGAGGCAGATGCTTCTTTTAACTTTAAAATGTTTTCGGAAGACTACTGGGTTACTCCCTACCTGATTGCCGGAGTAGGGGCCAGCAAATACAAAAGTTATTATGGCGCTTTTATGCCCTTGGGTGGCGGGGTAAAAGTCAATTTCTTTGACGAGGCTTCGTTGTTTATTACCAGTCAATACCGCGTGCCGGTAACAACGGAAACAAACAATTACCACTTGTTTTACAGCATAGGTATTTCCGGCGTTGTAGGAAAAAAGAAGGACGCTGAGGTTAAGGACGCCACACCGCCACCACCCATTGACACCGATGGCGACGGTATACCCGACAACTCCGATCAATGTCCCACGGTTGCCGGCACCTTAAAATACAAGGGCTGTCCCATACCGGATACGGATAAAGACGGGATCAACGACGAGGAAGATCAATGCCCAACGGTTGCCGGCCTGGCGAAATATAAAGGCTGCCCCGTTCCGGATACAGATAAGGATGGAGTGAATGATGAAGAAGACAAATGCCCCACCGTGGCCGGGGTGGCTCGTTACCAGGGCTGTCCTGTGCCCGACACCGACAACGACGGTGTGAATGACGAAGAAGACAGATGCCCTACGGTGCCTGGCCCCAAGGAAAATAATGGTTGCCCCGAAGTAAAGGAAGAAGTGGTCACTCGTGTGAACTATGCCGCGAAGAATATTTTCTTTATCACGGGCAGCGCCAAACTTTCAAGTAAATCGTACAAGGCCCTGGACGAGGTCGCCAAGATTTTGAGCGAGGATCATAATTTAAAATTGTCCATTGAAGGCCATACGGATAATGTTGGCAAACCCCAGTTCAATCAGACCTTGAGCGAAGGCCGTGCCGCCAGTGTAAAGGCCTATCTTGCCAATAAAGGAATTGACGAAAGCCGTCTGACTTCGGTGGGTTTCGGCATGGACCAACCCATTGCGGACAACAAGACCGCTGCGGGCCGTGCTCAAAACCGGAGGGTGGAAATGAAATTGGGTTATGAGTAAGAGGAAGACGATTTAATAAAAAAATGCGCATCAACCGATGCGCATTTTTTGTAATTGGCTTTTTTATTGAAACCTCGGACTTACCAGTAAATCTTTGCTGCCGGGGGTATAGGCATAAAACCCTTCACCGGATTTAACACCCAGCTTTTTTGCCGCCACCATGTTCACCAGCAAAGGGCAGGGGGCGTATTTGGGATTGCCAAAGCCTTCGTGCAGCACGTTTAAAATACTCAGGCAAACATCCAAACCAATGAAATCGGCTAGCTGCAGCGGCCCCATGGGGTGCGCCATACCCAGCTTCATGATCGTATCAATTTCTTCCACGCCGGCTACGCCTTCGTACAAACTGTAAATCGCTTCGTTGATCATCGGCATCAAAATGCGGTTGGCAATAAAACCAGGGTAGTCGTGAACAACACAAGGTATTTTGCCCAGTTGTTTGCTCAATTCAACAATGGTGTTGCTCACTTCTGTTGTGGTGGCATAGCCATTAATGATCTCCACCAGTTTCATGACAGGCACCGGGTTCATGAAGTGCATGCCAATCACTTTTTCGGGGCGGGACGTTACAGAAGCAATTTTGGTGATGGAAATGGACGACGTGTTGGTGGCCAATATGCACTGGGCAGGAGCATATTCGTCCATCTGTTTAAAAATAGTCAGTTTTAAGTCTATGTTCTCCGTTGCGGCCTCCACAACCACATCGGCGTTTTTTACACCGGCTGCAATGGATACATGGAGTTTTATGTTGTTGAGCGCCGCTTCCTTTACTTCCGCACCAATGCTTCCTTTGGCAATCTGCCGGTCGAAGTTTTTGGTGATGGTGGTTAGCGCTTTGTTCAATTGGTCCTGAGAAACATCGATCAGGTTTACTTCAAATCCGTTTTGGGCAAACACGTGGGCAATGCCGTTTCCCATGGTGCCGGCGCCTATTACGGCAATCGTTTTAATAGCCATGATTGGGTTGAATTAAGAGCCGCAAACCTAAGAAAAATTGAAGGAATGAATGTATTGAGTGGCAGATCGAAAAGGAAAATGACATGTTTTCGGGCAAGGCCTCCGGAGCAGAAATTCAGCGAGGGAGAAAGTTTGGTTGTCCGGGCAAGCCTTGCCCTTAGTATTTTTGGTTCATGCAGAAAGTTTTGATCACCGGCACCAATGGCTTTATCGGACATTATTTATCCCGCCTGCTTTTGCAGAAAGGATATTGCGTCATGGCTACCGGAAAGGGCGAAAGCCGCCTTCCCTTTACAGAACAAAATTTTATTTACCGGACGCTGGACTTTACAGACAACAGCGCCGTGCAGGCTTTTTTTGCCGAGCACCGACCAGATGTGGTGGTTCATTGCGGGGCTATGTCCAAGCCAGATGAATGTGAGCTGCATAAAGAAAATGCCTTTCACACCAATGTGACCGGTACGCTGTACCTGTTACAGGCTGCGGCGGCGCTGAAAAGTTTTTTTGTTTTTCTTTCTACCGATTTTGTATTTGACGGCGAAAGAGGAATGTACCGGGAAGACGATCTGCGCAAACCAGTGAATTATTATGGCGAAACCAAGCTGCTTGCGGAAGATAAAGTGATGAAATACGAATCTGATTGGGCCATTGTCAGAACCGTTTTGGTGTACGGCAAACCCTTTTTCAGCCGGCAGAACATTTTGACCAATGTGGCTGCTTCTTTAAAGAAGGGAGCGAAGATGCAGGTTTTTAACGACCAGGTAAGAACACCCACGTATGTGGAAGATCTTGTATCGGGCATTGCCCGCATCCTTGAAAAAAGAGCTGCCGGCATTTATCATATTTCGGGCGAAGATGTGCTGACGCCCTATCAAATGGCTCTGGCCGTGGCCCGCTATTTAAACCTGGATGCTTCGCTGATCCAAAGCGTTGAAGAAAAAGATTTTGATCAGCCGGCAAGGCGCCCGTTAAAAACAGGTTTGGATCTTTCCAAAGCCAAAGCCCACCTGCACTACCAGCCTGTTTCTTTTCAGGAAGGATTGAAGAAAACGTTTGCGTGAGCAGCCTATTCCTGGTGAAATGCTTTTTCGCCGGCTTTGATCGCTGCTGAAAGATGGTTTTCCTTGGGCGGAATGGGACAGTTGTATTTGCCGCTGACATAGGCGCAATAAGGATTGTACGCCTTGTTGAAATCAATTGTCATTTGGTTGCCCCTAATGTCTTCTGTTGTCAGGTCCAGGTATCGGCCTCCCTGGTACGACTCTTTCCCCGAAGTGCCGTCGGTGAAGGGAAGAAAAAGATAGTTTTGATAGGTCGCGTTTTGCAACAGGTCTTGCGATTGGTAAATGTTCAATTGGGCGGTTGCGCCGTTCACCGCAAAGCGGATCACGCCATACACACGGTACATCTGTTTTCTGGGTCCGGAAGTGGGCATGAGAAACCAGGGGCTGTTTTCCTTTTTTTCAAACGTAGCCACGACCCGGTAGGTAGAATCAACGGGAAAAAAATCCAGTTTGGTCCGGTCGTTGCCCTTTACCACTTCGTGTTTTTCGCGATAGTTTTTAATGTATTGATTCAGCGAGTCGGTGTACGGTGATTGTGCCCCGCTGGTGAGGGAAAAGGCAGTTAAAATCGCCAGCAAAACTGTTTTGTTCATGTTACCGGTTATTGTTCGGAGAGATCAGCGACCTCCAGGTGATGCGGGGCTAAATTAGACGAAAAACACCAAAGCCCTTTGTCCTCCCATTTCGAGAATTTTATTTTTTTGACGTCAACGGCCAAAGCAGCGGGCATGTTTAAAATGAAGACCGAATTTCCGCAATTGTAAAGGGCTGAGGAGATCAGGGCCGTTTCCTGGCTACACAAAAAAGAATAAAGGCGTGCTTGGGGATTGTCGATCCGTACCAGCCAGGCATTGGAAGCACAGGAGGGTTGGGCCACAACGGTGCCGGTAATAAAAGCATTGTTGCTTTTGGTGCAGCCAATAAAAATGGCGGTCAGAAAGAAAAAAACAAGGATTTTTTTCATTTTTTCTTTTTCTGACAAGCGCATCCGCCAAAGCGTTGCATCAGCTCATCATCAAAACATTCACGCTGCGCTGCAGGATGTTAAAAGCGATTTCCGACATTAGGTTTTCTTTGTCGAGTGTCGGATTGACTTCGGTGATTTCAAAACAACACACTTTGCGGTTTTGCATGAATTTGCTGATCAGGTCTTCGGCCTCCCGTTCTCTTAACCCATTGCTTACCGGGGTGCCCGTGCCTTTGCTGATGGAGGAATCCAGGCTGTCCACATCAAAAGAAATATAGATATCCGAACAATCGCTGAAATAGCGGGTGACGGCCCGCACAATGTTTTCAGGCCCCTTGCTCCGCACCTCTTTTGTCGTGATGACTTTCATGCCGTATTTATCAATCAGGTTTTTTTCTTCTTTCTCAAAATCGCGGAGGGAGATGTACACGACATCTTCGGGCAGCACTTTGGGAGCTATTTTGCCGATGTGTTTCAGGTAGTTCCACTGCTTGGCCGTTTCGGGGTCTAGTTCGTGCACGGCGCTTTCCTTATTGTCTTCG
Source organism: Bacteroidota bacterium (assembly GCA_023392575.1). GTDB lineage: Bacteria > Bacteroidota > Bacteroidia > Chitinophagales > Chitinophagaceae > Flavisolibacter. The sequence continues at coordinate 16,887 of JAEVYV010000073.1, forward strand.
TTGATGGAAACGGCTACGGGCATGCCGTGCAGGTTGCCCGAAGGGGTGGTGTAGGGTGTGTGCAGGTCGGCATGGGCATCGATCCAAATGACCCCCAGCTTGCTTTTGGGTTTTGCCATTTTGATGCCGGCAATGGTGGCGCCGGCAATGGAATGATCGCCGCTCAAAACCACCGGAAAAAAATTATTCTTCATGCTGTCGCTGACGGCCTTGCTCACCTTATCGTACATGGCAACAATGCCTTTGATGCGTTTGGCATAAGGCGATTCGATGGCTTCGAACAGCAGCTTGTTTTCTGTGGGAACTTTTTCGGACGGAAAATGAATAAAAAAATTACTCATAAAATCCAGTGCGGCGATCTTGATCGCTTCAATACCTAAACTGGCGCCTCTGGTGCCGGCACCAATTTCCGACGGGACTTCTATTATTTTAATGTTCTTCATAATTCGATAGCAACAATCGTAAAAAAAACCTCTTAAACCCGAAATTAGTTTAAGAGGTTGGGAAAAAAAAGTTGGGCCATTTCAGCGTGCGATGCCTGGGAAATGTGCTCCTTAACGTTATAGAACGATGACAACACGGTAGCCGATTTCAATTGTCCCATCGCCACATAAACCTAAACCTACTCGTGGGCGGCCAGCACAGGAACGGAGCTTTCCAGCACCAGCTTTTTTGTATTGTTTCCTTTGATCAGGTTGTTGATAAAAGAATGTTTGCGGGGGAAGGTGAGTACCAGGTCAATATTCTTGTCGTCGATGAACTGGCGCAGGGTTTCGTGAAAATCGTAGGTGGTAATGAAGTAAAACTCCGGATTGAACTCCCGGAACATTTCCTGCATGAGTGTTCTCTGGGCCAGGTATTCTTCGTTCAGAGATACATAAATTTCGCTGTTGATGTTTACAATGTGCAGGTGGGGTTTAAAGATGCTTAATACCTTTTTGACCGGCACCAGGGGAATGGAGTTCTGCACGTCCTTAAAATCAGAAGCCAGGGCCACGTTTTTGATCTGGTTGTATTTTGCGCCGGCCGGAACCACCAAAACCGGACAAAGGTTTTTTTCGATCATGCGCAGAGAGTTGCTGCTGGAGATCACCTGTTCCAGCCTTGATTTGTCGTTAACGGCCATCACCACCAAGGCGGCGTCGGTATAGCGCACCTTGCGGTCCAGGCTTTCAATGAAATCATCGCTTTCTTCGGCCACGCATTCAATTTTGACAATGCTTTCGTCAAGCAGTTGGTCTTTTAGGGCTTTTAGTTTTGCGTTTGCTTCATCGGCTTCCTTAGTTGAACTGTACACGTGGTAAAGGATCAGGTTTGTTTCGTACTGCCCCGTCAGCATCCGGGCGGCAAATTGCGCTGCATTCAAGGAAATTGGAGAAAAATCGGTCGGAACGATGATGTTCATACAGTTGAGTTTTTGATTATGGACAAAAATGGGAAAAATAATTCAGGGCGGAAATATAACGATTCTAATCCTTTTCCCGATACTGTCATAATTTCCGGCTTGTTGTGAAAAAAATGGGCATAAACAGGCTTTGCCCACTGTTAAAATGGCTGAGATTGTGTAGCCATTCCGTTATATTTGCCGGTCTAAAAATGCTGAAGAGTGCGACTAAAATCTCTGGAAATCAAGGGCTTTAAAAGCTTTGCTGATAAGACCCTCGTTAGCTTCGATGAAAACATCACCGGTATTGTGGGTCCCAATGGCTGCGGCAAAAGCAACATTGTGGACAGCATCCGTTGGGTAATTGGCGAACAAAAGATCTCCCACTTGCGGTCCGAAAACCTGGAAAGCCTGGTCTTTAATGGCTCCAAAACCCGCAGTGCCAGCGGTCTGGCCGAAGTGAGCCTGACTTTTGAAAATACCAAGAACCTGCTTCCCACAGAGTTTAGCACTGTTACCATTACC
>JAEVYV010000094.1 GCA_023392575.1 Bacteroidota bacterium
GGTAATGGCCGTTTAAAGAAGGCTGTCCCTCGTCATCCACAAACCCGGTAAGTTTATAGCCGAAATGCTTGTTTTTTACATAGCGTTTGTAAAAATCAATGCCCGCTTCCCCGGCTCCCACAATCAATACTTTTCTGCTCAGATTATTGCTGTTGTTCACCCTTTTTAAAACAAGCCGGATGACCAGTTTTTGAGCAGGCATGAACACAAACATCAAAAAAAACTGTAGCAACATCTCTTTCCTGCTGAAGGGATACTGGTTCAAAAGTTGCGAAAAAATAAACGAAACCAAAAGGATGTATAGAACAAACGACTTGAGAAAAACAACCCATTCCATGGAAAAAGGCTTCATGCGGAAGTCGCCGTACAGGCCCATGGTCCGGCCCGAAAACAGCCAGCACATCAAAGCAGCTGAAACAATCACAAAATGAAAACCTGGGGAAAAAGCATCGGCTTCGTTCAGGTAGGCGGGAATCAGGATCATTATGGAGCCCAGCAAGGCCAGGTCGGCAACCATCTTGCCCCGGTTCAGCAGTCTAGAATTTCTAAGCATTGTTCTGGTTTTTCTGGTTGGTTATAACATGATATGGATTTTTCGGTCCACAACCTCATGCTTCTCACAGGCAATCAACTCTTTGGATTTATTCGGTTCATCAAATCTGGTAATACCTTTCTGCGGCTCTTAAAATTTGCCGCAATCAACCGCAAACATATTTTTAAATCTCAATATTTGCAAGTATTTACTCCACAATGACAAGTCGAATTTTAAAAACGTTGCCTTATAAAAATTTATTTTAGAACATTCTACAAATTATATTAAATATATAAGTGCAAACACTTATCAATATGCGAAAATCACTAGCATATAATCGGTGGTATACCGTATGGGAATGGCGAAAAGGCTGTGATAGCCATTGCCTATTCCGATACCGATAACCTTACAATAACAAAGACCATTAGCTTGAGGTAGCCCTGCTGCTGTTGAAGATTGCAGCGATTTTGGAAGGAGTACAGAAGAACCCGGCTTCAACCACCTTTTATTAAAAAGCCTCATTCTGAGAATGAGGCTTTTTAATTTCTTGTTTTAGAAGCTAGTAAGCTATACTTGTTTTTCCCTGGCCATTACCTTTTGGTTGATCCACTGGAAAGTTTTCGTCAGCCCCTCCTTTAAGGGTTGGCTGGGAGCCCAGTTTAGTTTTTCCCAGATCAGGGCGTTGTCCGAGTTTCGTCCCCGTACGCCAACCGGTCCCGGAATGTTTTTAATGCTCAGCGTTTTGCCAGCAATGTCCATAACCATTTCCACCAGTTGGTTGATGGTGACCATTTCTTCCGAACCAATGTTCACCGGACCGATAAAATCGGAATCCATCAGCCTGCGTACGGCTTCCAAACATTCATCTATATATAAGAACGACCGGGTTTGCTTGCCATCGCCCCACACTTCAATAATTCCATTGTCATCGGCCTCGGCCACCTTCCGGCAAATAGCAGCAGGTGCTTTTTCCTTACCACCCGTCCAGGTTCCTTCCGGCCCGAAAATGTTGTGAAAACGGGCCACCCGCACATTTAAGCCATAATTCCGGTGATAGGCAAAGTATAATCTTTCACTAAACAACTTCTCCCATCCATACTCGCTATCCGGGGCTGCCGGATAAGCAGAATCCTCAGAGCATTTGGGATTGTCGGGATCTTCCTGGTTGTAGGCAGGATACATACAGGCCGAGGAAGAATAAAAGAGCTTCTTCACGCCGGCTTTTACCGCCTGGTTGGCCACGTTTAAATTAATGGTTGCGGAGTTGTGCATGACATTGGCATCGTTATCCCCGGAAAAGATATACCCTGCCCCACCCATGTCTGCTGCCAGTTGGTATACTTCATCAAATGGTTGGTCCGAAACCTTGTCTACGATCCGCGGGTCCGTTAGATCACCAATAATAAATTCATCGGCAGGAGATTGAGAATACTCATTATGCTTCAAATCCACTCCCCTAACCCAATACCCTTCATTTTTTAACTTCTTCACAAGATGGCCGCCGATAAATCCACCGGCACCACAGACTAATGCTTTTTTCATATAGCTATTATTAATTGATTTAATAGCCGGAACTCCTACGTTCTCGTGAATTAAAAGCCAATGAAAAAACTATTCACCCAATCATTTAAATTAAGGTTCATCTCGTATATGAAAATTTGCTTGTTAGCAATTCCTGGTTCTTTTTATAATATTTTAATAATCTGATCAATCGCCTCTTTTACAAATCCACAAGACAGTGTTACCCGACTTTCTACCAGAATGAATATACCGCCTTTTTCTCGAAACATAAAATAATTATTTTGTATATCTTAAGTGCCTCCAACACCAATGTTGATTATCCTACGTTCAGTTTATTCTGCGGTATAAGTTGTGTCTGGTTTTCTATTTTGAGGCTTAGCAATAGTTTTTGAAAGATGATAGGCCCAAGAGGTTGAAGATGATATTGAACCGAAAACTTCACCGGCTGATGCGGGTCAGTACAGAACTTTTCAAACATGTTTCAGTTAGGCTTTCATGATTCTGACGTCACGATCATCCAAACAACCTTTGAACTCCTTTTATTGACAAATAAATGGAGCTTTCTTACATATGTATAATCGGCGCAACCAAAAATGCATTGATTTTATAGGCGGGCTGAGAGAGATTTTTTTTACTAGACAATAAGTTCCAATTTCTTTCCACTGAAAATATGTGAGAACTTGGCATCCGGTACTAGTATATGAATCGCACTGATTGATAACCCAAAGTGCTATCAACTTGTAGAATACGCAGGCGTTCTTTTTTACGGAATACTATAGCTATAACCTTTACAGAAAACAGTTCAGCAGTACATGGGCACCATCCTACCGGAATAAGAGTGATTCATACCTGGTACACCGAGCACTATTAGGGCTCTTTACTAATTAAAGTAAAAGCTCATTCCTTATATAGTTGTTTTATCTGGCCAACCGTTTGCGAAATATCAAATTTTTGCGTAACCCATTCAATGGAATTCTTTCCAATGTCAATCAAACACTCACGGTGGCCGGAATAATAGTTCATATCATTTATCATAGCCGGCAGGTTATCCACATCATATAAAAAACCAGTTCTTTTGTTTTCAACAATGTCTTTAATCCCTCCAACATTGGTAGCAAAAATTGTCTTTTCGAAAGCCATTGCTTCTATCAACACATATCCAAATGCCTCATTAACAGAAGGCAGCATCACAGCATCGGCTAATTGAAAATAGAGGTTTATATTTTTCACAAAACCTAAATATTGAATCTGTTCACGGAAAGGCAATGCATCTGTCAATTCCCTCACTCTTGACAAAAGTGGACCGTCTCCGGCAAGTAATATTTTTATATTGCGATTAAAAGACAACTTCTTATTAAGAACCGTTTCAAAAAAATGAACATGTCCTTTGGCTTCAAGGAAAAGAGCGGGGTATAAAAAAACAAAATCGTCGTTTGCTATTTGTAGCCTGTTTCTTTCTTTTGCAATTTCTATTGGGGAAATTTTCTGCTGTTTTAGATTTCCAAGATCTATACCATTAGGTATTAATTTTATTTTAGAAGAAGGTATTTTTATAAACTTGCTGACCTTTTCCTTTTCCTCAGAAGATACTGCTACAATAAAAACCTTTTTTGTAGTCAATAACTGTTCAATAAAAAGATATAGTTTGCTAGATATAGAAGCATTCATTTTGTGAAGCACACCACCATGAGGTGAATAAACAATTTTCCGTATTCCTTTGCAAAACAGTGCCGCTGCTCTTCCCAAAGCCCCTGCCACGGCCCCATGTAAATGAATGACTTCAATCTTCTTAGCTTTGAATAAGGCAATCATTTTAAGTATGCACAAAACATTTAGAAGGCTATGGAGTTTTGTTGTCATTGGCAGTTCCACACAATTATAACCCGATGTTTTGAACCACTCAATATCAACTTTAAAACGATCATCGCCCCGCTTGGAAGAGTAAATAAATGTAATATCAAACGTATCGCTCGGCAGGAAACTGATCAAATCGACCACGTGTTTCCTTGTTCCTCCCAGAGTTGCTTCCAAAACAATGGCAACCTTTAACTTTTCAGAATCCATTCCCGTCTTTTGAAAAATGCAAAAACAATAATAAATATCAGAAAAACTTTTTGCCGCATAGCGGTCCCTGAGTCGGCTACACCAAATGAATACACCAGCAACAAAGGAATAGAAAACAAAAGTGAATGCTTCAAGATAGGAACCATTGAATGACCCACGGCTATTTTACCTGGCCAAAATGCGTAACAGGCCATAATCACTAGCGTCAGATTTTCCACACAGGCCAGCAATGTTGCCGGATTGCCACCGCTGGGGATGAGGGGTGAAAAAAGGAAGTGCAAAACAGAAAGCGGGATAAACAAAAACAACTTGAAGTAATTGTCAATAATAAACCCTTGCAGGTAAACACTGTTGGCGTTGTAGTTGCCTTCCAGTCCGGTCAGTATGTTTCGAAAGCCTTGAATGGTATCCAGGGTAAATCCAAGGTAATTTACCAAAAGGACAATGATAACTAAAAACCCTAGCGATAGCAGATAAAAAACAAACCTGTTCCTGCGGCCAATAGCCAAAATTATATCTCCAATAATAAACAGCACCATTGAAAGACCCACATACCATCTGATCTGTACTTCAAGGAAGACGCACAATGCTAGCACCAAAAATTTGAGGAGGGATGCCTTTTTCCCATAGAAGTATAGGAAGATCAGCAGCAGGAGCAGAATCAGCCCGTCGCGGATAAACAGCAGTGAATTGAAAAACAAAGACGGCCAAACCAGAAGCAAAGCAAAGGCGATATCGGTTTGCCGGGAAGTTAACCGGTCTGTAAAAAGCCGGTAGAGAATGACCAACGATGTAACATAAAAAAAGGCATTCAGCAAAAATCCGGTTGATGCGGATTTGAAAAGAAGATAAAAAGGATTTACAATCAGGATATATACATAACTAACCTGTGTATCCCAAGTGTCATAAACGTTGTTTGAAGGAAAGAAAGTTTCTATTTGAAAATACTGGCTTGTTCTTGCCGTAGCCGCCTGGTAAGCCTTCGAATCAACAAAGAACCCGCTGTCAAATAAAGCAGGAAACTGAAATATTGCATAAATAAGTAGCGACTTAACGGCAAAAGCAGCTAGTGTCAGGAACACCAGCTCTTTTTTCTTCAGGCATACAAACCCAAAGAAAAAAAGAAAGATTGACAAACAAATGGTCAATAAAATATGCGCCAGAACATTTACTTCCATCAGTTGGCCGCCGTAACCTGTTTGTAAATTTCGTTAGCGATCGTTACATCACTTTGCACTGTACCAGAGCAGATCAGCGATTCTGTTAATAGCCGCTGTTTACGTAAAACCTCTTGTTTATATGCCGAATCTTTCAACAGTTTGACAATATACTCATCCAGTTCTTTCCAGGTTTCAGCCACACAGAAATATTCCCTGTTGTAAGCGTAGTACGAAGAGAAAGTAAAGGTTTGTATAAAGGAAACCAGTGTGATAATAACAGGCGTATCTAAAAATGCTGCTTCCACGGTTGTTGTGGATGCATTAGCCAGAATAATATCACTCTCTAGCAGCACTCTTTCAATGGGGATGTCGTTGATCAGCGTTACAAAAGGAAACCGGCTATATTGTTCAAAATCCGAATAAGCGTCGCGGGGGTGTATTTTAATGAACAACTGCACTTCACTGCCCAGTTTTTCCAAACGGCTGCACAACTCATTCAAAAACTTTTTTTCACAAACATCCATCTCAAACTGGCTATGGTTCTTGTAAGCACCCGTCATAAAAGTAACAGCATAAGCTGCTTTGTTAAATGGTGCGGCTTTTTGCTTTTCCCGTTGGTTCTGATAGAGGTAGCGGAAACGGGGCATGCCTGACACAAACAAGCGGTTATCTGTAACCCCCTGGTTATTCAACAGGTTTTTGGTGTAATTACCACTGATAAAGAACAGGTCGTACTCACTTTTACCGGAGTAGCTGAAAAACATATACGAGATATCCAGTAAGGTGAAAAACTTTATAAAAGATTCCTTCAACAGGTACTTAAAGAAAAACAAGTAAGCAGGCAGGTTCTTCTTGCCTTGCTCTTTGATGATTTCTTTGTAAATCAGCCGGGAAGTGGTGTTGAAGAAAAGCCCGTCTTGAATAAGGAACCGTTTTTTAGCCCTGAATTTTTTCATAAAGTACCGCCCCAGGTAATCATCGCCCCCGATCAGCAAAGCATCATAACGATCCACCATCTCCTTTGTTAGAAAAGATCGCAGAAGGCCCAAATTCTTGAACCGTTGCCGGTAACCGTTATCAATGGCGTTCAGTCCTCCGCCTTGTTCACTTTCTTCCAGCAACAGCAATTTATTGACATACGGTGCTTTTCTCGTATGTGTATGAAAATCGTTTGTCACCACGTAATCACAGGTGGCACCATATTGCTCATGAAGCACTTTTAAAACAGGGAAAATGTTTTCATCCCTTTGCTTATTTGTTGATAACACGAGTAACCGCATCACTTCCTCCGCGTTCTAATTTTGAAAACCAGTCGATTTAAAAACATGTTATGCTTTGCTGAGTTGCAAGCGCCAATTCAATTGGAGCTGATTCTTTTTCCAATAAACAATAATAAAACAGCTTGCCGCAATAAGCTTTAGGACTGCATTCAGCAGAAAATAAAGTTGATAAGAAACAAAGAAATAGCTGATGAGGGAAGAGCCAGCAATCAGCCCAACAATTCCCCATGCAACAGGCCTCACTTTTCCAGCCGCCAGCAACTTGAATTGAAAGAACAGCAGGACATAAAGAGAAATGTTGTTGACAATAGCCCAGGCTGACATATCAGCAATACCTTTCCATTTCTCGCCTACAACAAAGGGTAACAGAAAAGCCATAATGTGAATTCCAAAAGCGATAAAAATGCCGAAAAGCAGGCATTGCTTCAATTGTTTGGTAACAACTTCCGGCCCCTGGCGGCCTTCTTTTGCCTCCATGGCGCTAACAAAGGTGATAAAAGCATCAAAGAACGCAAAATTCAAAAAGCCAATTTTTATTACCATGGAAAGTTTGGAGAACAAAGCCGGGCTTTCGATCGTTTTATAAAGAATCAGTGAATCCACATTTTGCATGCTCACGAACAAAACAGACAAAAAGCTGAACCCTAGGATTTTTTTCAATTGTTCCCGTTCTCTCAGCAGGCTTAGCACTTGTATTCGCTGCTTGAATACAAAAACCAAAAGACCAAAAACAAGTAGCAAGAGGACCAGCCTTGTAATGAAATGAAACCAGGCAAACAGGAGCGCCGGCTGCCAGTAGTCTGTACTTAACAAGTAAACAAAGAGTAACACAAACAGGGCATAATAGAACAAGTTGAAAACAACATCAAAAAAGAACTTTTGTTGCAGGCGCAAGTAGTAAGAAAAAAATGCCTGAAACGAAACAAAGAGGTAGCTTGTGAGAAAAAAGAAAAGCGGCGTCTCGTGCACAAACAAACCTAGGATTGCGGTTATCACAAACCCTAAAATCACTTTTAGCCCCAGCAGGGATTCTGCCAGTTTTTTTATGTTTCCGGCGTAGTTTACCTGCAGGTATTGGTTGATTCCCAAATCGAAAAGCACCGTTAAGATGGCCCCTAGGCTCATCCAGTACGAAACCTTGCTGAAGTCTTCGAAATCCATATCTTTTGATATGTGAATATAGATGACGTACGAAGCTACCGTTCCCAGCAAGGCAGAGGAAAAAAGGTAGGGCAGGCGTTTGAGGAACTTTAGACTTTTCACTTTGAAATATTAGGTGCCGCAGGGGCTGCAGGGTTATTCTCCGGTTCTTTTCTCACTCAGGACATCAGACAAGCAGCAATGAAATGGCAAGATTCGTTTATACCATCTCTTCTACCAACGGCGTTCCTTTTTTCAAATCGGTTTTGGCTTTCTTTCCTAATACTGTTTCGAAATACTTTGGCTGCAGGCCATCACCGGGACGGATTACCCGAAGGTTCTCTCTGGTAAACACCTCGCCTGCTTTCATGTCTTTTACCACATAAATCGAGCGTTTAAACTTTAAGTTCTTTTTTTCTGCTTCCTGCACTCCATACTGCACTTTGCCTAGGGAGAGCCAGGCCCTGTGTGTTTCTTCCACCAGCAATTTCAATTCATGCGGCTCCAACGAAAAAGCACTGTCCACACCTCCTTCGGCCCGGCTCAAGCAAAAATGCTTTTCTATCACCGTCGCTCCAAGCGCCACGGCACCTACCGCTACGCCAACGCCCATGGTGTGGTCGGAAAGGCCGACCTGGCAATTGAACAACTGGGCCATGTGCGGAATGGTGACTATATTGGTGTTTTCCGGTGTAGCAGGATAGGTACTGGTGCACTTCAGCAAAATAAGTTCGGTACAGCCATTCGCACGCAAGATCCGCACGGCTTCGTCCAGATCGGCCACAGAAGCCACACCCGTTGACATGATCACAGGTTTACCGGTAGAGGCCACTTTTTTCAGCAAGGGCCAGTCGGTATTTTCAAACGAGGCAATTTTGTAAAGGGGCACATCCAGCGTTTCCAGAAAATCAACGGCGGTTTCATCGAACGGTGAACTAAAGGCGATCATGCCACGCTCTCTGGCCCGGTCGAAAATGGCTTTGTGCCACTCCCAAGGGGTATAAGCTTCTTTGTAAAGCTCGTACAGTTCACGGCCATTCCAGAGAGAAGCCTCGTCCGTGATCGTTAGAGCACCTTCGATGGTCATGGTGTCGGCCGTATAGGTTTGCAACTTCAGCGCATGTGCCCCTGCATCGGCTGCAGCATCTACAATAGCAAGTGCCCGGTCCAATGACTGGTTATGATTTCCTGACATTTCTGCAATGACAAAGGGTGGGCAATGCGGACCTACATTCGTATTGGTTATTTTGATGGATTTCATTTTCTGATTATGTTTCTTACAATGGTAAATGCTTCTGCATAGGGTACGCCAACAGCTACGCCCCAGCGCTGTGCCTGAATCGTTAGGGCCTCGGGTGACCGGGGATGTGGATAGCTTCGCTTTTCAAATTCGTAGCATTCCATGCCCCTATTTTTTGCATCCAGGTTCTGCTCCGAAACTTCAATAAAAAGATTGGGAACAAAATGTCGCGGATCGGTGGCCGCACGCCATTCAGTACCTGACGGTGTTTCAAAGGTGATAATCGTAGTCACCTTTTCGTGAGCCATCGGACGACAGGCAGTAATTACTGCTTCAAATGTCCGCTGGTGATCAATGTTGACATCACCACCATGATGCGTGAAAATGATCTCAGGATCAAAGGCCTGTTTTTCTTTTTCTACCACTTTGATGATATCCAGCAGGGCTACTGTATCAAACCGGTTATCGGCAAAATCATAAACCCTCACTGATTCGTAGCCAATCGCCTGTCTTGCTTTTTCAATATTTTGCTTGTGAATCTGTAGTTCCTCTTCCCATTTTTGCACATCACGCACATCTGAGCGGCTGGTGATGCCTTCGCCTAGGATAACGGCACGGACAGTGCAACCCAGTTCCGTACAAAATTTGTGCATGGTGGCGCCCAGTCCAAGCAGTTCATCGTCAGGGTGGGCTACTACCACAAGTATTCTTTTATTTCTGAATGATTCTAACATCGGCTATGATTGACTGGTCACTTTTTAAAGATGCCCTGCTGAATTCAAAACGGAAGTTTCCGGCTTCCAAAAAAGCCTTTGGGTAACCTTCTGCGTCCAGCATTCGGATAAAATCGAAAACTTTTTCGATGGAGTCCAGCGAAACAATGTTGCCTTCGGCTGGTTTGCGGCGGGCAAAAACCACAGGTTCTCCTTGCTGAGGCACTGATTGCAAATCCTGTTCAATTATTTCGACAATCATTTGCTCAATCACCTTGCTTGCCCGCAGAAAAATTTCTTCAGCTGTGCCATGGAGTGAAAGTTCTTTCTGTAGGTACACATCACCGGTGTCGAGCCCTTCGTTTACCCGGATGGCCGATACTTTTGTTCTTTCAAATCCTCGCGCAATCAGATTCTGCAAAGGACTGCCGCCTCTGCCAAACGGCAGATCGGTCATGTGAAAAACAATGCATTCATAATTTGTAAAGATCTCATCCGGTATCAGGTAAGACCAATGCGGAATGAAAACCTTATTGGGCTTGATTTCCGCTAAACGTGCTGCCGTAAATGCCTGGCGTTGATTGATCAACAACCATTCGCCTTGCACCCCGGAAGCAAGACTCTCATACAGCTTCTTATGCCAGCTTTTTTCACTAACTATCAAATACGTCATACGTTACAACTGCTTCTCGAAGACACGGAAATCTTCATTTTTTATTTGGGCAGAACCTGTATCGGTAAATTCCAGCGTCTGAAAAACTTGGATAGAGGCTTTATTGGAAAGTTTCACCACAGCTTTCAACCGGAGCGATGGCCGGAAATCCTGTTGTAACCGGCAAATGGCTTTTGCCAGCATTGCTCCGGCAAATCCTTTTCCCCGCACATGGCTGCTCAACGAATAATCAATTAGAAATTCATGTCCGTCCAAATCAAAACGTACCTGCCCAATTGCCTCGCCTTCTAGTGCAGCTAGGTAAATATAGCTATCCGGAGATTGCAACTTCCGGTCAAACCACTGCATATGGTTTTCAAAAGAGATAAGCTCCTGGTTGATTGCATTATGACGGACTACCTGGTCGTTGGCCCATTGAAACAGCACATGTACATCATTTGCGGCCGCTTTGCGCAACATTATCCGGCTTTGGTTGAAAAGCTGGTCAAAGGTTTTGATAAAGCGTGCCTTTATGCCTCCATCAAAGTATTGGCGGCTCTTGCTGCGGATGGAGGATGCACCGGTAATCAATAACTGCCCGAGCGCTGTTGTGAAAGCAGCAGGTTCCAAAGAAGTAAAGTCACCAACATTGATGGCCAACCCTGTACTTTCAAGCATTTGAACAATATCGTGCTGATTATCTACATAATAGCCACAAAGCATGGCAATACCGATACTGGCGCATTCAATTGCAATGGTGCTCCCCGGCACTACGGCCACTTTACATTGCTGAATCAGCTGCACCAAGGCCTCTGCACTGATATTGCGGTGAACATGAATTTTTGCAACGGGATTCTTCGCTACTATTTCCAGCAAGGCATCCTGATGCTGAAATGCACTACCAACTACCACATGAATGACATCAACGTTTTCTACTGCGGCTATTCTCGCCACATAAGAACAGGTGAGGTTAAGTGCATCCGATCCACCAAAGCAGAGAAAAACATTGTTTTCTTCAACAGGTGATGCAGGATTTTGAATGGCCTGTAGGAAAGCGGGCCTCAACAAGCTGTATCGTGTACCAAGCAGCAGTCGCGTGCAGGGCTCTCTTGAATATACACGATCATTAATGGTGCCGTGGTTGATGATCAAATCGGCAACAAAATGGTAGGCATGTATATCATCAATGCATACCAGTTTGCTGCATTTGCTTTTGATATGAAGCTGATAAGCTGTATCAAATTTATAGCCATCCAGTATCACCAACTCATCACCTTGCAAACAAGGATCGAGTTCTCCTACTACAACTGCCTTATCGGTTTGCTGCAGTAATGTAATGACTTCTGCACAGACACTAGAAATCTGCAGGCGCAAAGCCTCACTCGGCTCCTGAATGGCAAATACACAATAGAATTCATCTTTTAGCATTTCTGCCAAAGCAAGGGAGCGGATAACATGGCCCAATCCAATTGCCGCATTTCCATCTGCTCTGAAAACAACTTTTCTCATAAATATTTGCGAAACACGGGTTTTGCCGGTTCGCCAATCAGATAACCATTCAACCCGGATTCCAATGCCTGCTGATAAATGCCGCAGGCATGTTCAAATGCACTGAGAAAAAATTGTACTTCTGCCTTGTTATGGGAATAACTCGGAACAAAAATGCCCTGAAACAACACACTTTTTTCGATCATCTCCTGCATAAACAAGGTACGCAGCCCGGCGTCAGCAGCTTTTTCTTTGTTTCGAAAAACAAAAGCCAGCATCCAATTGGTGTCAGAAACATGTATGAATTCCTCCAGGCCTTTTTGTTTCAGGATGGCGCGGCAGCCATCAATCACCGCCTGACCCGTCTGTTGGTTTTTTTCAATAACATTGTTCTTTTTATAGAAATCAATCGTCGCTAGGCCTGCGCCAATAGCGTGTGTTTCACCACCATGTGTGGTAGAGACCAAAAAGACTTTTTCTTTTCCCTTCCCCGAAATGCTTCCCAGTTCCATTACTTCACGCTTACCGGTAAGGGCACAAAACGAAAAACCGTTAGCCGTGGATTTGCCCCAGGTGGCCATATCGGCATCGAGGTTAAATTTCGTGATGGAGCCTGGCAAGGCTGTTTTAAAGCCGGTGATCATTTCGTCAATGATAAAAAGTGCACCATGCTCGTGTGCCAATTCAATGGCCTGCTTCAGGAACTGAGACGTATCACCATCAAAATTCTTTTCGGGCTCTGTTATAACACAGGCAATTTGGCCGGGGTATTTTTCGAAAAGTTCCTTCAGCGAAGCGAGATCATACGATTTGAAGGTGACAGACAATGCAGTAGTCTCTGCAGGCACACCCTTATCGCAAGCCGTTTTACCAATGAACCAATCATCGTATGAATAAAAAGGATGATCGCCCGGAAAGGCTACCAATTTACGGCCAGTATAGGCACGAGCCAATTTGACGGCTGCTGTTGTCACAATGGAACCGTTTTTGGCAAATTTGATCATCTGGTGTTGTGGCACTAGGGAGAGAAACTTTTCCGCCATTTCGCGTTCAATCACGGATGGGCGCTGAAAGTTCACGCCTTTCTCCAGTTCTTCTTTTACTCTTTCCAGCACAGGTTCAAACGCATGGCCCAATGTAACAGAGGTCAGCCCCATAGAACAGTCCAGAAACTGGTTGCCGTCAATATCCCACACCCACGCTCCTTTGCCCCGTTCAATGGCAGCGGGTGCGATTTCCGGAAACTGGTCATCGCCTTTTGAGTAGGTATGTGCACCACCCGGGATTAAGTGATGAATGGTATTGCGGTATAATTCAGAATTGATGTATGTTTTCGTCATAAGTTTTGTTTTGTATCCTGCAGAAGACTTTTTGTATAGCCTTCGTTTCGCAAAAGACTTCCGTTTTTGACAATGTTTGGATGTGTGAGATAATAAGTCACATAGGCTTTCCATCCCGCGGCTGCACCTAATCGTTCTACCAAAGCGCAGATGGTCATCAGGTCGCCGGGTTCGTCTACTGTTAATCGCACTTCGCTGAAATTTTCTGGTCCGGAAAAGTTGGCACTGGTAAAAATTGTTTTCTGGTAAAACGTGCTATTCTTCCAGATGTAAGGTGTTACGTGTTCCCGGTCCGACAGCAGCGTTGCTTCCTGCCATGCTTTTTCTAACGCAGCAAAACGAAAGACTTCGATGTCCTGCCCATCCGGGAAGGTGGGCGACAAAGTATTAGAAACATAATCCAGTTGCTGTGCCAGGGCAAAGGTAATAACGTCATCTATCAACTGCGGATCCAACAAAGGACAGTCGGAGGTGAGCCTTACAACATAATCAGGTTTGTACTTTAAGGCCGCCTGATAAAAGCGGTCCAGCACATCATTGAGCGAACCAAAGAATACCTCCACGCCATTTTGTTGGGCAATGGCAGCGATTTTTTCGGCACCCGTTTCTGTGGTGGTGGCTACTATTAGTTGGTCAATCAACCGCGAACCTGCAACTCGTTGCAAGTGCAGGTCCAATAAGGTTTGTTTTCCCACTGGCTTCAGGACTTTTGCCGGCAGCCGCGAAGAACCAACTCTCGCTTGTGTGATGGCAA
The DNA here is from genome assembly GCA_023392575.1 of Bacteroidota bacterium. Lineage (GTDB taxonomy): Bacteria > Bacteroidota > Bacteroidia > Chitinophagales > Chitinophagaceae > Flavisolibacter. Next base: position 13,885 of record JAEVYV010000094.1, read on the forward strand.
GAACTTTCATGACCAGTTGGTAGGGTTTAAAAGTTCGGGGGTGCTAACGGCAATGTCATCAATGACCTGAAACAAACCACCGTCCATACTTTTTGCCTGCCGGGCCAGGGCAATATTCTCCAGTAATTGGGCTTCTGTTTCCACGCCGATCAATACTTTGTCAATCAGCGGTTGTTGGAGGCAATATCCCAGTGCAAGTGCACCGATGGGCAATTGCTGTTCTGCTGCAAGGCCGTCCAGTTGCTCCAGATGCTTGCGTAACGGAAATAGTTTTCCCAACTGCTCTCTGCTTTTGTAAAAAAGGCCCTGCAGAAAAACGGAGCGGATGTGCACTTCTTTTCTCCTTTCCCTCAGTCGAGTCAATGTATCTCCTCTTAAAGAAAAATTATCAAGGAGATTGAACGGCAGTTGCACCACCTTTATGCGGTCGTCAAACGATACATCTTCCGCCTGTTCGTTGGTGTAAACAGATACGCCCAAATGTTTAATATAGCCTTCCGCAACCAAGTGTTCCAGTGCTTCCCAATGGTCGAAGTCCTGATACACGTTGTAATTGTGAAACAGATACGCTTCCAGGGAAGAAACGCCCAGCAACGGAAGATTGTGCAGAAAATGATTCCGGAAACCGGCAGCTGTGGAAAACGCCTGCCCTCCATTGTATTTTGTAATAACGCAAAACTTGTTGGCATTTTCACGGTGATAAGCACCAATTACTCGCTGCGAGTCACCATATGCCTCCGCTGTATCCACGCAGCGGATACCTGCATTGAACGCTGTTGACAACAATGATTTGGCTGCATCCAAAGAGGGCTTTCCGCTGGTATTGTTAATCCCATACGGCAAACCCAACTGCACCGTGCCCAGAACAAGCTTCTCGATCATAAAAATGATTCTTTCTTGATTACCTAGTGACTAATCATGCTGTTGATTCGCCTTTTCCTGCAGGGCAGGGCTGCCGCCATTCTGCTGATTGACAAAATCCAAAACATGGCGAATAACCATATCCTGTTCCTCCTCTGTTAGCGTAGGATACATAGGCAAGCTCAAACACTGGCTGTAGTATGCTTCTGCAGCCGGGAAGTCGCCCATCTTATGTCCCAAAGATTGGTAATAAGGGAAGCTATGAACAGGTATGTAATGTACTTGCGCATAAATGTGCTGTGAACGCAGGTAATCATACAATCCTTTCCGATCCTCAACCTGAATTACATACAAGTGATAGGCATGACCGTTTTGCGGGTGGGGCGTTAAAGGTTGTACCTTGGTGCCGGCAAATGCCTTATCATACCTGGCCGCGATTTCACGGCGTTTCTCAAGGCCTTTATCAGCCCTTGTCAATTGTGACAATCCGAGTGCTGCTTGGAAATCTGTCAACCGGTAATTATACCCCAGCTCCTGCATTTCGTAATACCAGCCGCCATGGTTCTCCCATAGCAGGTCAGGATCCTTTGTGATGCCGTGTGTACGGAGGAGGAGCAGTTTGCGGTAGAGTGCTTCATCGTTTGTCGTAACCATACCACCTTCGCCGCAGGCAATGTGCTTGACCGGGTGAAAAGAAAAAATAGCCAGATCGGCATAAGTGCCGTTTCCACAAAACTGCTTCTCTCCCCTGCTGTCAATAAAAAATCCACCGGGTGCATGGCAGGCATCTTCAATCACCCAGAGCCCATGTTCATCAGCCAATTGCCTAACCCTTTCCATGTTCACGGGATAGCCGGCAAAATCGACCGGTACAATGCCATGATAAGTTCCCCGCGGTGCGGCTTTAAGCTTGGCTTCCAATGCGTCGAGGTCCATCACTGCTGTTTGTGGGTCTATATCTACAAACGACACCTGTCCACCGCAGTACCTGATACAATTCGCAGAAGCTGCAAACGTGATGGGCGTTGTCAGTACCTGGCTTTTTTCACTCACATCCAGTGCCATGGCAGCCAGGTGCAGAGCGGCCGTACCATTGCTAACGGCCACTGCAAAGCGGCTACCTATGTAATCGGCAAACGCTTTTTCAAACGCAGCAATAGCAGGGCCCTGTGTCAGAAAATCAGACGTCAGCGTATCCGCAACTGCCTGAATATCTTCCGCGGTGATGTGCTGTCTTCCGTATGGAATTGATTTCATAAAAACAATTAGTTTAAGGCGGATTCTGTTGCTACAGAAAAATTCCGGTCAACGTACTTTACAATTAATTTTCGCAAATCATCAACAGTTAGCCACTCGGCATTCGTGCCTGAGTTGTAACAAAAGCCAGCGGCTACCTTCTTTGCACCAAAGTGCTCAATAAAGTCTTTCATCTTCCACACCGGCGTTTGCGGAAGGATAGCATAATATTTTCCAAGGTCATAGGTAGAAAACGAATCGGAAGCTGTGATCATTTCTTCGTGGATTTTCTCGCCAGGCCTTATACCGATCACTCGCTGTTCGCATTCCGGTGCAATAGCGGTAGCCACATCTGTGATACGGTAGGAAGGAATTTTAGGAACAAATAATTCACCACCCCAAGCCGTTTCTAGGGCATGCAAAACCATCTCCACACCTTCCTTCAGCGAAATATTGAAGCGTGTCATGTTAGGATCAGTGATAGGTATAATCCCTTCAGCTTTTTTCTTTAAAAAGAATGGCATAACAGATCCATTTGATCCCATCACATTGCCGTAACGCACAACCGAAAAGTGAATATCCTTTTTGCCACGAATGTTGTTGGCTGCTATAAATAGTTTATCAGAGGTAAGCTTTGTCGCCCCATATAAATTTATCGGAGCACAAGCTTTATCGGTAGAAAGTGCAACCACTTTTTCAACAGAAGTTTCCAAAGCTGCTCTAATGACATTTTCTGCTCCGCCAATATTTGTCTTTACACATTCATCTGGATTGTATTCAGCAATATGAACATGCTTCATGGCTGCTGCATGAATCACATAGTCAATACCATGAAAGGCCCGCTTCAGGCGTTCAAAATCACGTACATCACCAATAAAATATCGTATTTGGGGGTACCTGCTTTCCGGATATTCCTGTGCCATCACAAATTGTTTTTGCTCATCACGGGAATATATAACCAGACGTGAGATTTCTGGCCATTGAGCCAAAACGGTTTTAACGAACTCTTTTCCAAAGGAACCGGTACCACCAGTTACCAATATACTTTTTCCATTTAAATTCATTGATAATATATTTTACAGGCTATGGTTTATAACATTTTTGAATAGTTAGCTTTTAGGATTTCTATCCAAGCAAAAAAAACCAAACATGGCTAGCAGATAGGTAAAAATGGCAACCAGGCATCCAATGGCAACGAAAAGAAGGAGTCCTTTTTTGTGATCATTTAACAATACTCCAGGCCCGTCCAAAAGCTGAATGACAGGAGTTTGCTGCGACAATAGTACTTTACTTGCCTCAAGGTTTTTGGTTACTTCTGCGTAAAGAGTAGCTAACACGGTTTTATCTCGGTTAGCAATTTCTAAAGGCACAATGGCAGTGCGTATGCCGGGGTTAATATCCAAAGGCTGAGATGCTGCAGCCCGATACGATTTGTTGTTTAATAATGCCAACAGGGAATCAGAGCGCTTTTGTAATTGATTTATATTTTCCTGAGCCGTTCCTACTCTGATATTTAAATACAATTTGCTAGCCTCGTCCACCAATCTTTGGGCCATTAGTCTTGAGAACAAGGCGTTACTACTAATAACCTGCACCTTAATGATGGTACCTTGCTTGCTTGTACGTTCGGCTATAATGTTACGCTTGATAACAAACTCATAAATCTTGTTTAAGACACTATCTTGTATAGGATTCACATTTTCAAGTGAATGCGGAAACTTAAATCCTGTTAGTGATGGATACTTTTTCCATTTGTCAACCATACCGGTAAAATCCACATACAAATCTGCTAGAGTGTTATTGTTGACCGGCAAACCGGTAGAAGTTAATAACACCTGTTGTACAACTTTCTTGGATTTTAAAATTTCCAAGATATTATCTCCTGCAAAAATGCTTCCGCCACCGCCTAAACTTCCCACGCTAAAGCCAAATTGTGATGCCAGACCAGCAAGTCCACCGCCTGATGAAGATTTATCTTCTAGGATAAATGTGCTTTCTGCCTTATATGCTGGCTTTTGATTAAAGTAGAAAAATATTCCTATTGCGGTTCCTACAAAAACAAACAAAAGCAATAACAACCACCGTTTGCGGAGGAAGGATAAAAAAGAGACCATCATTCCCACGATATCTCTAAGTGAATTATATTCTTTTTTATGTTCTTCCATTTTTAATATTTTAATCCAGAACAGGTAGCATTTACCTCTTTTTAAGAACCCTCCCACATACAGCTTCGCCACCTCAGTCACACAATCCTTTTTGCACTGACCAATCAAAAAACAATCAACCCATAAAAAGTCAATAGCTACTGACTTTCAAAATCTGTCATCCGATGCTTCAACCAATCGTTTTTATCTATTAGCAGAAAGCTTTTGTCACTTACAAATTTTATCACGCTTAAAAATTCAAACAGCATTTGAATCCGAAACTGATTTCCTGACAAACCATTTTTCGAACCTCCCTCTAAACACTTTTCTACCTACCTCCTAATCAACGCAAACGCCGTGATCAATGCCGTGATCGCCGATATAAATACACCCGCCTTGGCTACATCCAAGCCATCCTTCTTCGGTTTCTCCGGCACAAAAATGTTGGCTCCCGGCTCTATCTTCGGATAGCGGTTAAACACGCCCAGCGTTTTTTTGATCTTGGCCGAGCTGCCGTTGGCATAGATCACAAAGGCCTTGTTTTTCTTGCCCAGCTGAGTGACGCCCCCGGCATCCGATAAATAGTCCCTCATTCCCTTGCCCCGCTCGTACATAATGTCCACGGGCTTGAACACTTCTCCGCTTACAGTTACGGTGTTGTTAATGCGGGGAATGACCAGTTCATCACCTTCCTCCAGCGTAATGTCATCCGCACTTCCGGGATGTTTTAATATATAACCCAGGTCAATCGCCACCTCGGTAGTCGTCTTCTCAATCCCGGCGATCGCTACGTCTGATGTGTCCTTGTCTCCCAACCTGGATTTTTTATCTTTTTCTATAGCTCGGAATAAACGTTTGATCTGTGCTGTATCGGTCACTTCCTTTTTCTGCCTGATTAACTTGGCGCCCCTGATGTTGGCCGTATACAACAATCCACCCGAGCGCTGAATCAAAGAGCTCAGTCGTTCTTCACGGCTTTGCAGGGTGTACACCGCCGGCAACAATACTTCGCCGCTGATCTTTACACTGATTTGTTTTTTATAATAAGGGTCTTCCTTGATGGTCACAATATCAAAAGGCATTAACGGAATATCGGTAGAACTGCCGGAAAGCTCCTTGTTGTCATCAATTCTTATGAGTTCCACAATATTGCTTCCGGGTTTGGTAATATCAATGTCGCGTTTGCGGCGGGAGATTTCAATGCCCATTCCGGTGGCATGGTCCGAAAAATTACCGGCCTTTAAGATCAGCGATTTTAAAGAAAGGTTTTCTTCATACCGGTAGGTACCCGGCAGGCGCACAGCGCCGTTGATGGTAACGGTTGTCGTGTCTTTCAGGTCGAAAATAGAGGCCACCTGTACGCTGTCTTCTCTTTGCAGCAGCAGTCCGTCTTCACGGCCTGCAATGATGGGGCGAAGCTCCACTGATAGGTATTCCTTGGTCAGATCCTGGCGGGTACGAACCACCAGTGCCCGGCCGGTAAATACATCTTCCTTTAATCCCTGTGCCTTGTTGATCAGGCTTTTTAGTGTCATGCCGCTTTCCAGGGCATAGGCGCCGGGTTTAAACACCGCGCCGTTGATCACCACCCGGTTTTGGTAGCGGTTGATCAGTGAGTCGATAAAGTATTCATCCCCGTTTCTGGGCTTGAAAACAGAGAGCGAATCACCCGCTACATCGATGACGCTCAGGTCAAAATCGGAAAACCGTTTGCCGGTGATCCGCTTGCGAAAGGCCTTGCTTTTAAACCCTCCGGCAAATTCTATGGCATCGCCCAGGTTTTCGCCAGGGTGCAGTTCAAAAATACCGGGGCGGTTGAGTTGCCCGTCCAAGGTAACCAGTAAGTTGGCAAAGGGCACCCGGATCACATCGTTATCTTCCAGGCGCAGGTTGCTGCTTTGATCGCCCCGCACTAAAAACCCATAGAGGTCGGCCTTTTGAATGACCTTATTGTTTCGTATTAATTCAATGTTTCGGAACGAACCGTTTTCCGCCGGCCCGCCGCTCACATACAAAGCGTTGAACAGGCTGGCCAGTGAAGGCAGGGTGTAGGTGCCCGGCCGGTTGATGGCCCCAATCAGGGTGACCCGGATGCTTCGGATATTGCCCAGCGATAACTGCAGCTTGGTTTGGCCGCTGGAAAGAGAGGGGTAATATTTGGAAAGGCGGGTTTGCAACAAGGCGGTTGCCGCTTCAATGGTTAGTCCGTTTACGTTTACCACACCGGCATATTTTACATTGATGGTCCCATCGGGGCTCACCTTTAGTTTTTGCTGAGAGATATTTACCCCATAAACATTCAGGATCAATTCATCGTCCGGACCAATGATGTAGTTTTTGGGCGTGGCCATGCGCAAATCCGGCTCGAAGGTGAGGTTGGTATTGGAAAAAAGCTCCGAACCAAAGATGCGGGAACGCTTTTTTACGGCCTCCAAGGATTCAGATGAAAGCCGGGAAGATTTTGAGTCGTTCCTGGGCATTGTTCTTTTTGAACTGCCATTGGGTTCGCCGTCGGAGGCTTCGGATGGGTTAAAACTGCCTGAATCCATTTGCTCGATGCGCAGCTTCAGCTCCTCCATTTCACCAGCCGGCAGGCCGCGGCGAAGTAATTCTGCTTCCAGCTGGGCGGGGGTCAATCCATTGGCTTTTGCCTGGTTGAGGTATTGCTGCAACTGATTGTCGGAAATCTGAGACGCTTTTACATTACTTAAATCGGAAGGTATTTGAGCGCAAACAACAATGCTGGCCAGAGAGAGACACAAAGCAAGAAGTACCCGTAAACAGTTCATACATTATTGGATTTGGACATTTACACTTTCGCAGTTAAAAACGTAAATATCAATAGCTAAGGAAATAAACTCAGCCGTTGCTTAAGCCGCAAATGTAGGGTTTGCATTTATATTTCAGCAAACAATTATTAAAATATCATATAAATTGTTCTTAAAATTTGTTCGCCCCGTTTACCACCTGAAATTCCCTCCAGCCCTGTAAACGATACAAATCTTGGTTGAGAGAAATAAACGCTAAAACCAATGTACCTCCTTCAGCCCCTTTTGGGCACAGCCTCATTTTTAAGTACGTTTGCCCTCTGTCATAATCTTCTTAAGATCAACGAAAAATACAAAACATGAAAAGACTTTTGATTGTTGTTTTCCTTAGTGTCACGATGGTTTTTAAAGCCGCGGCCGATGAGGGCATGTGGCTGCCCATGCTGCTGGGTCAGCAGGTGTATAACGATATGGTGAAGAAGGGACTCAAGCTCACCAAGGAACAGCTGTACAGTGTCAACAAAGCTTCGCTCAAAGATGCCATCGTGATCTTTGGCGGCGGCTGTACCGGCGAACTGGTCAGTCCGCAGGGCCTCATCTTTACCAACCACCATTGCGGCTACGATGTTATTGCCTCAGCCAGCACGGTGGACCACAATTATTTACGGGATGGCTTTTATGCCAAAAGCCAAGGGGAAGAAATTCCGGGTGGCCGCCTGTCCGTACAATTTTTGGTACGCATAGATGATGTCACCAAAGAAGTAATGGACTCCCTGAAAGGCCTGTCCGGCGCCGAAAGGGCCAGCCGCCAGGCTTCGGTACTGGCTTCCATTAACAAAAGGCTGTCAGATGCCAATAACAGTATCGAAACCAGGGTCAGTCCGCTGTTCAAAGGCAATCAGTATTTAGCTTTTGTTTACCAGCGCTACAGCGATGTGCGGCTGGTAGGCGCTCCACCTGAGTCGGTGGGGAAATTTGGCGGCGACACCGACAACTGGGAATGGCCCCGCCACACCGGCGACTTTTCTGTTTTCCGTGTGTATGCGACCAAAGACGGAAAGCCTTCGGCCTATAATGTCAACAATGTTCCGCTCAAATCAAAATGGCATCTGCCGATTTCACTCAAAGGTGTAAAAAAAGGTGACTTCTCCATGATCTGGGGTTATCCCGGTGGCACCAACCGCTACGAATCTTCGCTGGGCGTTCAGCTGGCAACCGATATCAACAACCCAACTTTGGTTAAGCTTCGCGACGTGCGGCTCAAGTACATGTTCGAGGAGATGAAAAAAGACCCCGCCACCAAACTGCAGCTGGCGTCCGACTATGCCAGCATTGCCAACTACTGGAAGTTTTTTGACGGGGAAACCAAGCAGTTGCTGAAGTACGATGTGTACGGCCAAAAGAAAAAAGCAGAGGAAGCCTTTATTAAATGGGCGGCCAACAAACCGGAGTACCAGAACATATTCAAAGACCTGGAGGCAGCCTACGCAGCCTGGAGACCCTATGCCCTGCACCGGCAGTACATCAACGAAGGCATCTTGGGCTCACCCCTGTTGGCTTTTGCAGCCTCCTTGCAGGGATTGGAAAATACCATGGTAAAACCCGGTGCCTCCTCCGACGATATTAAAAAAGCGGTGGATGCGGCCAGCACAGCCCGAAAAAACTTCCTGGAATCAGAGAACAAGGCGTCTGATCAAAATATTGTAGGTGCTGTGTTGCAGATGTATTACAACGACGTACCCAAAGACCAGCAGCCGCAAGGTTTGTTCACCGCTATCCGGAACCAATATGGCGATCTGGCTAATGCTTCTACTTATCAAAAATATGCAGAGGCCATCTTTAAAAATACCATGATTTTGGATGACGCCAAATGGAATGCCTTTGTAAGCCGTCCTGACGCCAACACATTGCAACAGGATCTGGCGTACAACCTGGCCACAACCCTGGTAAGAAACTACGCAAGCAAATACCTGCCATTGTACCAGCAGTTTGTTGTCAAAAACAACGACTGGGGACGGGAGTATCTGAAAGGCATCATGGAAATGGATCCGAAAAAAGTCATGTACCCCGATGCCACCTTTACCATGCGGGTATCTTATGGCAAGGTAGATGACTACAAGCCCCGCGATGCCGTAAGCTACGATTATGTTACCACTACCAAAGGCATACTGGAAAAATACAAACCCGGCGATTACGAGTTCGACCTTCCCGCCAAAGAGCTGGAACTGATCAAGGCCCGGGATTTTGGACAATACAAGGATGCCCGGACCAATGACCTGGTGATCAACTTTATCACCAGCAATGACATTACCGGCGGCAATTCCGGCTCACCGGTCATTAATGGCAATGGCGAGCTGATTGGCCTGGCCTTCGATGGCAACTACGAAGCCCTGAGCCATAAACTGGCCTTTGACAAGAACCTGAACCGCACCATTTGCGTAGACATTCGCTATGTATTGTGGTGCATTGATAAACTGGGCGGCGCTTCAAACATTATCAATGAATTGACTCTGAGGAAATAACCCAATCTCAGTTCTTCTTTTTCGAAAACGTGAAACATCAAACGAGACCTGCAGAAAGCCATGTCTCACGTTTGATGTTTCACGTTTTTTGTTTTATCACGCTTCTGCTATCTTTATTCCTTACACAATTCAACTGTTTGAAAAAACTGCTTTTCTTTTTTATCGGTCTCACATCCACCAGCACAGCCTTTCCCCAGGTTCAATTCAGCATAGCTACCGGCGCTTCCTTGTTGCGCAATTTCAGCCCGCATCAAAAATTCTGGGGCTTTGGGCAGGAGGTAGAAGGAGATTTTCATTTTTCAAAAAAGAATACGGCCTACGCCTGGATCAACTACCACACCCAGGGGAGTTTTACCAACAGCTTTATGGCCACGGCAAAATCGCCGGCAACCATGCCCCAGCAAATGCCCTACCCGGTAAAAGGCAAGTGGAAGTTCAGGCAGGTCTCGCTGGGCTGGAAGCACTATTTCAAAGGCGCTTTTAACGCAGAAACGGATTTGAATTTATACGGAGCCGCTGGCTTTGGATTGCTGTTTGCAAAAGTGCAGAATATGGTTACGGCTTTGCCCGATGCAGCCCTTTACGAGCTGGCGCCCACACCGGTTATCGGCAGCGACGAATTCAAGCGCCTCACGTTTGATTTTGCCGCCGGCGCCGAATATCCCCTGACCGTCGGTATTTTCTTTTTTGCCGATGTCCGAACCTCCCTGCCGGCCTCGGATTATCCCTCTCCATATTTACATTTCCAGGAACGTATACCCTTGCCTGTGATGTTGAATGCGGGTCTGCGCCTGCTGTTTCATTTTGGTGAATGAGTACAAAGCCTTGACGGGCCGGCATCTTTTAAAACTCTTTTCTGCACAAAAGATAATCTTCTACTTTTGCGGCTGATTTATACACATCGTCATGCAAGGCACAACCATTCAATCCGTTGAAATCTACAAGTTGTTCATTCCGTTAAAAGAACCCTTTGTGATTTCCCTGGGCCCGATCAACGAAGTACAAAACGTAGTCGTCATCATCCGCACCCAAGACGGCTGCGCAGGTTATGGCGAATGCAGCCCCTACATGACCATCAACGGCGAAAGCGTGGACACCTGCTTTGTGGTGGCGCAGTATTTTGCCCGGGTGCTTAAAGGCCGGGATGCCCTGGACATTGCCGGATGCATGGAGGCCATGGACAAAACCATTTACGGCAACACCAGCATCAAAAGTGCTTTCGACATTGCGCTTCACGACATTGCCGGCCAACACGCCGGTGTCCCTATATACAAATTACTGGGCGGCGAGAAGAATAAGGTTTTGGAAACCGATATGACCGTCAGCATTGGCGATCCGCAAAAGATGAAAGCCGATGCCATCAAATTTAAAGAGCAGGGCTTTCCGGCCATTAAGGTCAAGCTGGGCGAAAGCCTGGAAAAAGACGTGGCCCGGATAAAAGCCATCCGGGAAGGCATTGGCCCCGATCATCCCCTGCGCATTGACGCCAACCAGGGATGGCAAACCGCCGCCAACGCCATTGCCGTTTTGCAGGCACTGAGCGAATACAACATTGAGCACTGCGAAGAACCCATCCTGCGCTACCGGTTTATGGAACTGCCCCAGGTAACTGCGGCCTCCCCCATCCCCGTGATGGCCGACGAAAGCTGCGGCGATGAATGGGACGCCCAAGGACTGATCAAGCTCAAAGCCTGTCAGATGTTCAACATCAAGCTGGGCAAATCATCCGGTTTTTATAAGGGGTCGAAAATAGCCCGGCTGGGTGCCGAAGCCGGCATGCACATGCAGGT
>JAEVYV010000183.1 GCA_023392575.1 Bacteroidota bacterium
CCCCCCGACCCCCAAACGCTAAACGGCTTTTGCTTCGGATGAGAACTTTCAAATAAGTGTCTTTACTTTTCTTATGTAAAAGAATCATGAAACGATGGAACACAAAGCCGTTGGTTCAAAACTTATCTATAGGTTAGTAATCAAATTTCAGGATACTTTTTATGTAAGTGAGGAAGACGATCATTTGTTCCCAAATAAGCAGCCAGGTCAATGGATGGATATGAACAACCTAAGGCCCGGACTTTCTTTTCACCGGCTTTTCACATCCGTTTCTCCAGCACAGATTGCCAACCTGATGCGCCGGGCCAAAGCCAGGGATATAAATTACCACCCGCCCAATTTTTTAAATTATTATGTGCTGGACTTTGATGCCAAAACAAAGGCTCAACACACATTGGAAAAGTTAATGGCAAATAAAGCCATTGAAAAAGTTTATTTGGAAACGAATCCCGTTTATTCACCCTCAGCCCCCGCCATTAATTCTTCGGTAAGCATCACCCAAAGCTATTTAGATCCTGCTCCCGCTGGCATTGATGCAAAGTATGCATGGCGCCATAAGGGTGGAGATGGTTGCAGCTCTATAAAATTTATCGCTGTTGAACAGGGCTGGATCACAGATCACCAATACGTCCCAACAAAAACACTTCCGTGTTCCGGCATGAATCATTCTTCTTCGCGAAATCATGGAACGGCTGTACTCGGCATCATTCACATGCAGCATATAAATGTAGGCCGATCCGGAATCACCCCAAAAGCAAAGGGTTATGTCCTATCACAGTGGCGGCCTGATGGAAATTTTAATATGGCCGATGCCATACTTGCTTCCATTCATCACCTTGATGATGGAGATGTGCTTTTAATAGAATCGCAAGCCTATGACCCCGGCACAAAAAAAGCAATGCCTGTAGAGATCTACGATGTCAACTTTCAACTTATACGACTGGCTACAGCTTTAGGTATTAGCGTAATTGAACCGGCCGGAAACGGCAATAATGTTTCAGGACATGATCTTGATCTTTTCATCAACATGGAGAGCTGTAAGATCCTCAATCGTTCAAGTACGGAGTTCCGGGACTCAGGCGCCATTGTAGTAGCGGCAGCAGGAAGTAATGTACCACATACAAAGATGGGCTATACCAATTTTGGAAGCCGAATTGATTGCTATGCCTGGGGAGAAAATGTGCTGACAGCCGGGGGCTTTCCGAACTCGTCTGAGAATGTTACTACTGGTTATACAACAACATTCAGTGGCACCAGCAGCGCCTCCGCTATCATCACCGGGGCGGCCATTGCTTTGCAAAGTATAGCAGAAGTCCATTTGCAGTGCAGATTAAACCCTTCACAGATCCGTGCCCTTTTAAGTAATGAAATGTATGGGACGGCTTCGGCTAATGGCAGGGCAACAGATAAGATTGGCGTCATGCCGGATTTGAAAAAAATTATCAGGGATCTGTTGAAATTACACCCGGCTGAAAAAAGCAAGACTCATTCAAATCTATGAATGCAGGAAGCGCCCAATTGAAAGCCATTGCATCACGTATAAAATACAGGCCATGCAAAAATCAACTTTCAGTTTGATCGCTTGGGTTTTCTTCACCAACCTTGTTACAACAGCACAATGCCCGGACCAGGCATTGTTGTATAAGCGGCTCACCTTCCTCGATGAATCAACCATACCCGCAAGGCAAAAGCTTGAAGAACTGCAAGGCTATATATCCAGGATGAATACCTGTGCCTACAAAAATGATTCAACCCATGCTTTTTTATTAAGCACTCTTTCCGACGCGTACCAACAGCAGGGAGAGTATGCACAAGCCATACGCTACCGCCGGCAGGCAATTGAGATGATTACAGCCAATGCCCCCAAGCCATCAGTAAACTGCACGCACCTGCCCACTGAATACTACCGGCTATCGGTGTCATATGATTCGCTGGGCAGCACCTCTGAAAAAATGAAAGCGCTGGACAGTTGTTATACCATAGCTATGCGACTAAATTATGTGGACCAGTTCTCCCTTGCCGCCATCCTCACTTTTAGTCTTTATTATTTTGATATGGGTGACTACAAACGATGTATTGATTATGCCTTGCGGTGCCAATCGCTGGGGGAGCAATACAAGATCAACAATACACCAGAAAAACAATCAATCGCAGACATGTATGTGTCAACCGGGTTTGGTTGGCAGGTTATTGCCCTTGTGCAACTGAAAGACTTTACCGAGGCAGAAAAACTCCTTGTCAACAAAGTGGATGCCCTTAAAAAAGCAGGGCTTACCATTTACCTAGGCACTACCTATTCGCAGCTGGCAGAAATACAGCTAAACAAAAACAATATTGAAAAAGCGCATTTCTTCTATAAACTGGCGCTGAAATACGACCAAAAGGCGGGCCATACGTTTGGTTGCAAACAAACACTGAAAGATATTGGCTACACCATTTATTACAGCCATTTAAATGACAACAACAAAGCCATGGCCTGTTATAAAAAAGCCCTAAGCCTGATCAATAAAGACCCGCGCCTTTACCGGTTTGATGTTTTTGAAACAATGGATATTCATGCCAAAATGGCGAATGTATTAATCCGCAAAAAACAGTACGATTCTGCCTTTCGTCACTTTCAGCTGGCTTTGGACCAGATCGAGCCCGGCACGAATGAAACAGCTCTTTTACGCAATTCCACTGCGGACATCATAGGGTTTAAAAAAATTTATTACCTCACCCGGCTGCTGTTGGATAAAGGCAGTGCATACCTGCTGCGATACAAGGAACAGCAACAAATACAAGACATCAAACAGGCCATCCGTGTATTTAAGACAACCGACCAATTGCTTGACCGCATCAGGGAGGTACAAGCAGACGCCGAATCAAAGCTTTTATGGCGGAGCGATAACCGGCGCCTGTATGAAAATGCCATTGAAGCCTGTTACCTGTCCAAAAATCCATCAATAGCTTTTTATTTTTTTGAAAAAAGCAGGGCCGTGCTTTTATCCGACCAGTTGAACGAACAACACTGGCAGAAGCAAAAAGACATTCAGCAACAAACACAACTCAGAAAAAATATACTTCTGTTGCAAAGAAAACTCGCAGCCAGTCGGTCTGCTCCAAATGTCGCCTTACAAAACGAACTTTTTGCAAAAAAGGAACAACTTGATCGTTTGGAGGAATCCATCAAAACCAGCAACCCGCTTTATTATCAAAACTTCCTGGACACAAGTTTCATTTCTCTACCCGATGTGCGAAAGAATGTTCTGAGTGATCATCAGGCATTGCTGGAAATCTTTGAAGGTGACAGCGCGGTTTATACTTTATTTATAACGCCAAACCATGTTCAGTTGCAAAAAATAGACAAATCAAAATTTGACGATCTTTCCGCATTACTCATTAATCATATTTCCAACCCATCGCTTCTAAACACAAACTACAAGAGCTTTCTGAATCGCTCACACCAGCTTTACCAGCTTATTTTCCAACAGGCAGGTATGCCAAAGGGCCGCATCGTTATTTCACCGGACAAACAATATTTTCCTTTTGAAGCTTTAGTGACCAGCACGCAACCACTTTCTTTTTTTATTGACGAACATGCGGTGAGTTATACCTATTCGGCCCGCTACCTGCTTAATTCATTTAAAAGCAATACCGGCTCCGCTTCTTCATTCATAGGCATGGCGCCTTTGAAATATGCGTCCGGCCTGAACCTGACTGCATTACCCGGCAGTGATAAATCGCTGCAGCAGATCAAGGCCTGGTTTCCCCGATCCAATAATTTAATTGCCGAAAACGCATCGAGAAGTAATTTTTTACAACAGTTTTACCGCTATACAATCATACAGTTGTACACCCATGCAACCGATAGCGGGTATAATGCCGAACCGATGATCTACTTCCGGGATTCGGCATTGCTCTTATCCGATCTCATTTATGAGAGCATTCCAGCCACCAGGCTCATCGTCTTGTCGGCTTGTGAAACAGGCAGAGGCAAATTATACCTGGGCGAAGGAGTGTTCAGCTTTAGTCGTGGATTTGCCGCTCTGGGCATTCCCTCTTCGGTTACCAATTTGTGGCAGGTAGATAATGAATCCACCTACCGGCTCACAGAGCTTTTTTACAAATGGCTGGCCAAAGAATTACCGGCGGATGTGGCTTTGCAAAAAGCAAAACTGGAGTTTATTAAAACCGCCAACAGGGAAAAACAACTGCCCTATTACTGGGCAGCGCCAGTGCTGACAGGAATGTCTGACGCCATCCCTATTCCTAAACCGTTTGCCTGGAAATGGACAGCGGGCTTGTTGTGTTTTGCTGCGATGGCATTATTCGCATGGAAGCAGAAAGTCAAAACCTCCTTGCAGCCTACTTTAAAACAGCATTGATGGCAAGAATGCCGTGCTTTTTAAATATGTCTGCAATCACCGGCTGAATGACCTGCACCATTCTGTAAAAACCAATATCGTTGGGATGGATACCATCGGTACTGCCTTCATGATCGTCGCCCAGGAAATTCTCGGCACTGATGAAGTAGAGATATTTAACGCCCTTTTTTTGCAGGGCCTCAAATTCTTTTTTGATCTGAATATTTTGTTGCCTGACCCGCTCCCCCACTTTGCTATTGAAATATCCATGTTCTCTGATCACACTTTGCATGACGATAATGGGAGCCGCCGGATGCTGCTTTCTGATTTGTTCCACCAAATAGGCCGTACGTTCCTTGATCTCCTCCGGGCTGGAGTTGGGAACGCAATCCAGAATATACGCATCGGCCGGGGTGGCCGCCACGAGATCAGCAGCGGCTTTTTCCATTTTGGCGCTGCCGCTGACACCCATGTTCATAAAATTCAACCCCGTTGCCCGGGACAGCATGGCCGGGTAAGCCAAACCCGGGCGGCTGGCAGAAGCGCCTTGCACAATGCTGGAACCATAGATCAATATTCGCTTGGTGAACGGAGAAGGCATTGATTGCAAACTGGCATTTGGCGCAACGCCGATTTCCAGTTTGGTTAATTCATCATACAAAGGCAAATAAACAAGGCATTCTTTTTCACTTTCATCCATATTTTCCACCATCACTCCTTCGGTGCAGTCACCGGTGGGCCTTCCCACGCCGGCAAATTGCCACTGACCATTCCTTTTGATATAGAGATCAAGGCCCTTGTTGGCAATGGGCGTTAAATTATTCGCCGCCTTGCTTTTGGTAACGCACCATTTTGCTGCAATGACAGGACTGTTTGTTTTGAAAGCAATAGCTAACCCTGCGCTGTTGGTCAGCAATCTTTTTACATTGGGCGGCAGGCCGGGATACAAAACAGTATCTATGCGATGATAAATGTTTTTGGTTTCGGCTATTTTCCCTATCAGCGACAGCGTTTCCGCATTGGTATATTTCAGCGAGTCTTTCTTTTGTGCCCATAGAAGAGAAGAACAAAGAAAACTGATGGCAACAAAACTGCTTCGAAGAGAAAAGGTTGAATGCATAGGGCAATTTTCCAAAAGGTTTCTACAGCTTGCTGACAATATTAAAAAGAATGGCGGCGAGAATGGCTCCAATAACAGGTCCCACAACAGGGATCCAACTATAGCTCCAGTCGCTTGTGCCTTTGTTCTTTATGGGCAAAAGGGCATGCATGATGCGTGGACCCAGGTCTCTTGCGGGGTTAATGGCATAACCGGTAGTGCCGCCCAGACTCAAACCAATGCCCAATACCAAAAGTGCTACAGGCAGGGCATCCAGGGCCCCCAAACTATTGGATGGCGCAGCAATGTACAATACACTAAACACCAGCATAAAGGTGCCAATGATCTCACTAATTAAATTGCTGGTGGTATTGCGTATGGCAGGCGCTGTACAAAAAACAGCCAGCTTTAACCCTTTGTCTTCCGTTGCGCTAAAATGTGGCTTATACGTTAGCCATACCACAAAAGCTCCCGCCATAGCGCCTAAAAACTGCCCGCCCAAATAAAGAGGAATTTTATCCAGGCTGATCTTTTCAAGATAGGCAAAAGCAACGGTAATAGCCGGATTCAAATGAGCGCCACTGGTTTTAGCTGCTACAAATACACCGACAAAAACAGCAATGGCCCAGCCAAAAGTAATAACGATCCAGCCGCTGTTATTCCCTTTTGTTTTGTTCAATACAACATTGGCCACTACACCGTTTCCTAAAATAATTAACAGCGCGGTGCCTATCAGTTCTGAAAAAAATATTGACATGGTGGATTGATTTAAAATTTAGGCTTCAACTTCTGACCAGATCTGTGCGGCTTTAATGGCCGTATGCCACTTTAGAATTTGTTTTTGTATTTGCCCGTTATGGCTAGCCGGTTCAAAGGTTTTCTCCTCCATCCAGTAGTGTTCTATTTCTGAAAGATCTTTCCAGAAACCAATAGCAAGTCCTGCAAGGTAGGCAGCACCGGCCGCCGTGGTTTCTGTGATCTTCGGACGAACCACCTTGCAGCCCAATACATCGCTTTGAAACTGCATCAACAAATTATTGACCGTGGCGCCGCCATCCACTCTTAATTCCTTAATGGCAATACCAGCATCGGCATTCATGGCTTTCAGTACATCCATGGTTTGAAAAGCCACACTTTCAAGAGAAGCCCTTGCAATGTGTGCAGCCGTGGTACCTCTTGTCAATCCCATCATCGTTCCTCTTGCATGCCCGTTCCAGTACGGTGCACCAAGACCCGCAAAGGAGGGTACAAAATAAACGCCACCGTTATCGTCAACCGAAGTCGCCAGTTGCTCTACTTCCGCCGATGTTTTAATCAAACCCAGTCCATCACGCAACCACTGCACTACGGCGCCGGCAATGAACACACTTCCCTCCAGGGCATAATGCGTGGTATCGCCGATTTTCCAGGCAATGGTGGTCAGCAAATTATTTTTCGACAAGATGGGTTGTGTGCCTGTGTTTAGGAGCATAAAACAACCGGTGCCGTAGGTATTTTTTACCATGCCGGGTTGCGTACACATTTGTCCGAACAAAGCGGCCTGCTGATCGCCGGCGATGCCGCAAATGGGAATGCTGGCTGCGGTAAGAATTTGATCGGTATGTCCATACACTTCGCTGCTGGAACGCACTTCGGGCAGTACTGATTTGGGAATACCGAACAATTGCAGCATCTCCTCATCCCACTGCAAATTGTGAATATTGTATAACATGGTCCGGGAGGCATTGGTCACATCCGTAGCATGCACCTTACCGTTCGTTAACTTGAACAGCAACCACGAATCCACCGTACCAAAACACAGCTCTCCTCTTTCCGCTTTTTCTTTGGCGCCTTCTACATTCTCCAGGATCCATTTCAATTTGGTAGCGGAGAAGTAAGAATCGGGAATCAAGCCCGTACGCTTTTGAATTTCTGCAGCGTGTCCCTGCTTTTTCAATTCATCACAATAGGCGGCGGTTCTTCTGTCCTGCCAAACGATGGCATTGTAAATGGGCTGATGGGTGTTGCGGTCCCATACCAGCGTAGTCTCTCTCTGATTGGTAATGCCGATAGCCGCAACATCCTGCGTGGACAGTCCCGCTTTCAATACCGCTTCTGTCGCTACGCCCAACTGGGTATACCAAATTTCATTCGCATCATGCTCCACCCAGCCGGGTTGGGGAAAGAACTGGGTGAATTCTTTTTGTGCCATGGAGACCACCTCTCCTTTCTTATCAAAAACAATGGCCCTGGAGCTGGTAGTGCCCTGGTCAAAGGCTAAAATATAATTCGCCATGTGTAGGGTTTCTTTAGTTCAGTATTATTAGCAATCTAAAGTTCAATAATAGTTTTTTATTTGATAAAGCCGCTCATGTTTTTTTGGGTTGTTGATAGAATGTGGAGTGATGAATTTTTATTATTGATTTTTTTGTAACCGGCTTTGTACTACTATCATCTTTCGTTGTGTCACTCACTTGTACGTTTGGTAATTCTATGGAGCTGTCTGCCATCAGCTCTCAGCTATCAGAAAGAAAACCGAAGGTGAGTTGCAACATCTGATGGCTGACAGCCGAAAGCTGAAGGCCTTGTTACCGTACAAGGGTGCGACGTCCGCTCGTGCCGGTACGGACGGGCAACCAAAGCTCAATAGTAGTACTGCAGCTTAGTGCACAATCATCTCTTTCTGTTCAAAGAGCTAAATTTCTTTTCAGCAAATCATCAAAATTCACTATTCGGCTTTAGCAAAAACTCCAATCATCCGCCTATTCAAACAAATCAGGATAATCCGAAATGATTCCATCCACACCCAATGCCTTCAGATTGGCGATTTCGTCTTTTTTATTTACCGTCCACGGCACGACCTTCATTCCTTTCTCATGACAGGCTTTGATCAATTGCGTCGTCACCAAAGAATAATGCGGGCTATATACAAACGGCACAAAACCCAGATCCTTCAATTGTTCGTCCAGGCTTCTTCTGTCATTTCCCTCAATGAGCATGGAGGTTTTAAAAGACGGATATTTTTTATGCACCACCTGCAGTGTACGAAAATCAAACGACTGGATAATGGTTCTGGACGCAATGCCTTCGGCTTGAATGACGGCTACCAACAAATCAACAAATTCTTCCGGCGCCGGGTGCTTTATGCCATCGCCGCCTTCTTTTGATTTGGTTTCAATATTATACCACATCGGCCCTTTGCCTTTTTCCTTTGCATAGGCTTCGCTGGCTTTGATGAGATCGGAAAGCAAGGGTTTGTGCACGGCCAGTTTTTGCTGACGCGGAAAACCAGGATGCGGCTTTAGACCCACATCATATTTTTTAATCTCATCGTAATTCATTCCATACAACAACAGCTTGGTGGCCTCTTCCTTCGTCAGAAACTTACCATCAGGAGTAGTGGTAATATCCGGATTGAAATACGGATCATGCGACACGATCACTTTTTTATCCTTAGAAATGGAAGCATCCATCTCCAGGGTGGTTACACCCAAATCAATAGCTTTTTGCATAGCCGGGATGGTATTCTCCGGCATTAGTCCGCGACTGCCTCGGTGCCCTTCCTTGTCAAAGGCAGGAAAACTGATCATGGTATTGCTTTTATCTGTTGTGTTCTTTTGGGTACCACAGGAGCCCAGGAAAAAGCAGGCTGCCATTAAAAAACCGATTTGTTTCATATAGCGCTATTGGTTTATTTTAAATAATTGCCTTTCTGCAGGATAGAAGCCCATTTTTTGTACCCTTCGCTGTTTAAATGCAGTCCATCCTGTGTGTAGGCTTTATCCAACTTGCCACTACCGTCCAGGAAATGCGGGTACAGATCAATGAGCTGTACGTTGTATGCCTGAGCCAGTTTTTTTAATTCCTCATTGATGTATAAAATATGATTGTCTTTGTTGTAATGGTTTTTAAACTGGGTGAATTCATTATTGACAGGCAGTAAGGTTTGCAGATAGATTTTTGTTTTGGGACTGCCCTTTTTAATGCGCTCAACCATCTTTTTGTAATTGTCCACAATAAAGCTGTCGGGAATGTTTCGTGAGATATCATTAATGCCAATGAGAATAAAAACCTTGGCCGGCTTGCCCTCAATTACTTCCTCCAGTCGTTCCAGCACGCCAAAGGTAATGTCGCCTGAAATACCCCTGTTGCGGGCATGGGGCAAATTCAATAACTCATTCCATTCAGTGCCGGCAGTAATGCTGTTGCCTAAAAAAATGAAATCCTTTGAAGAATTGGCAAAACTTTTAAACAGGCCAACCTTCAACGCATAACCAGAAGGTCGGAATGTACTGTCCCAGGCTGCGTTTTGGGCTCTTGCCATAAAAGAGCAACCAACAAACAGAAGGGCTGCAAATAATTTATAGTTCATAATACTTATACGGTTAATGATGACTGATAGACCACACCAAAACGGTCTGTTGCCTTTACCAGCACCTGCTTTGCTGAAGATGGGATCAGGGTTTTGAAAAGATGATCGGTTTTTTTGGGTTCTGCAAAGCCGCGGGTTTTAGGAAGATCGGGGCCCAGCAAAGTGCTGTAGGCCAACGGGTCAAAACCTTCAAACTGCTCCAGCGCTCCCTTGCTCACGCCAT
>JAEVYV010000271.1 GCA_023392575.1 Bacteroidota bacterium
CCACCACAGTATCAAAGGTCCAGGAGAGGTGGGGTGCATGCCCGATCATTTTGAAAAACTGGATTTTGAACTGGAGGCCGCCATTGTCATCTGCAAACACGGCCGGAACATAAAAGCTGAGGAAGCCGATGAATATATTGGCGGATTGATGATCATGAACGACCTCAGTGCCCGGCGCCTGCAAATGGAGGAAATGCTGTTGAACTTGGGACCAGCCAAAGGAAAAGATTTTGCCACCACCACGGGCCCCTGGCTGGTAACCCTGGACGAGCTGACGCCTTTTGAAGCGCCGGCCAAGGAAGGCCATGTGGGCAAGAACTGGAACCTGAAAATGACCTGTAAAGTAAATGGGGTTCAGGTGAGTGAGGGATCGCTGGGCGACATGGACTGGACCTTTGCAGAGATCATTGAACGGGCTTCTTATGGCGTGGATCTTTACCCCGGCGACATCATTGGAAGCGGCACGGTGGGAACCGGTTGTTTTTTGGAACTGAACGGAACAGGAAAACTGAACAACCCAAACTACCAGGAACAATGGTTGCAAAATGGTGATGTCGTGGAAATGGACATTGAGGGACTGGGCACCCTGACCAATACCATTGTGGCGGAAGAAACCGACTGGAGTATTTTAAACCGCAAGAAGGTCTGAACCATGATTGGGGGAGATCGTAAAGATTAATGAGCAGATTAAAGGCTTCATTATAAACGAAGAGTCTTCAACAATTGAAGACTCTTTTTATTTCCTGTTAATCAACCAAATCTTCCAAATCCTGGTTCAGACATCTCCGTTCAGACTTTCACCTTATTCATTTTACGCACCGGTGCGTTGCCTTTGTTTTTGACCTTTCCCATAAAGGAATCTTTGACCTTCAGGTCTTTTTCCGCATTTACTTCGGCACTGCCAATACCGGTGTTTTCTATGTTCAGGGTTTGAACCACAAAGCTGCCGGCTTCCAAAGCACCAACACCGGAGTTTTTCACCACGGCATTTTCTGCCCGTCCGCTCAGCTTTACACTGCCTACGCTGGTGTTGTTCAGGTCAATGGACCGGGCCGTTAGCTTCAGGTTTACATTTCCCACGCTTTTGTTTTTTACGTTGAGGTCATCAAAACTTAACTGGTCTTCCGATGCCACGTTTCCTACCGTGTGTAGCTCCAGTTCTTTTATTTTTTTAAACGTAACATACACCCGCATTTTGTTTTTGGACCTGAGGTTTTTGTTTTCCATTTTTTTCGTGTCGATCACCAGTGTGTTGCCTTCGTTGCGTACCTGGAAGAGTTCCTGCAGGTTTTCATCAGCCTCAATTTTTACGGTTTCTTTGCTTCCCTGCGAAAGCCTTAGTTCATAAACGCCGCTTGCCTTCAACGTCTCAAAAGAAGAAACCGGTATTTCTCTTGTCACCAGGTTTCCATTTCCTTCCAAAGTTTCCTGTTTTTGCTGGGCTACGGATGCCTGACTGAGGGCTAGGCCGGTGGCGGCAACCAAAAGAAATTTTCTCATACAAATGATTTTAAGGTTATTTACTGACGAAATCTTTCGTACAACGAAGTACGCCAGCACTTGTTACAACCAGAGCGGAAATTGGTATTAACGGTCGAACGGTACGATAAAAGGCGGTGGTTTAACCTTGAAGGCCTTACCCGGTTGAGGAGAGGCCACAGACGTGAAAGGAGGGAAGGCTTTGTTTTGGGGAAGCTTTTGGCTGCGGCCATCCTTTCTGTTGTATTAGAATCATAATTTTCTTTTCCAGCTATTGCCACAACCGGGCTGTTTCCTACATTTGCTTTGATGGAATACAATACAACCAGAAATTATTTGACGATGCGTGAATACGGTCGCCACATTCAAAAGATGGTGGAGCACCTCATGAGCATTGAGGACAGGGAGCGTCGTCAGCGCCAGGCACACGTGGTCATTGAATTGATGGGTTTTTTAAACCCGCATTTGAAAAATGTTGAAGACTTTCGCCATAAACTCTGGGATCATCTTTTTTATATAAGCGATTTTAAACTGGACGTGGATAGTCCTTATCCCATTCCTCAAAAAGAAAACTATAAGGTAAAGCCCGATCCGCTGCCTTATCCCAAGCGCTATCCCAAATATTCGCATTTGGGCAAAAACCTGGAACTGGTGATCAACAAAGCCTTGAAAGAAGAGAACCCAGAAAAACGCCAGGGTTTTGCCAATGCCATTGCTTACTACATGAAGCTGGCCTATAACAACTGGCATAAAGATGTGGTGCATGACGATGCCATTCAAAGCGAACTGACCGGCATTACCGAGGGCCAGTTGGAATTTACCAACACGCCGTATGTAAAAGCATACCGGCCTTCGCAGGACCGCGACCGGGATCGTGGCGGTTACGGCAGACAACAACGAGGCAAGTTTCAAAACCGGGGCGGCGGCGGTAGCGGCAGTGGCCGTAACGACAAGCGCAGCGGCGGTCAAAAGTTTGGGAAGAAAAGATATTAGTTGATACCATAACTTGTTGAAAGGTTGATTGGGCGACTAATCAACCTTTTATTTTAGAAAGTAATTTGCAGCCCATATCAACGATTCAACAAATCAACTTAACCACATGTCTTCTTTTGAAGTAACGGGCGGCAAACGGCTAAAAGGCGAAATCATTCCACAGGGGGCCAAGAACGAGGCCCTGCAAATTATCAGTGCGGTTTTGCTTACCGCGGAGAAGATGACCATCAGCAACATTCCCGACATTCTGGACGTCAATAATTTGATTGAACTGTTGCAGGAAATGAATGTGAAGGTGGATCGCATCGACCGGCATACCTGCACCTTCCAGGCCGATGAGGTAAACCTGGATTACTTCCGCAGCCCGGAATTCAAGACCAAAAGCGGCCGCCTGCGGGGTTCGGTCATGCTGGCCGGCCCTATGCTGGCGCGGTATAAAAAAGCCTTCATTCCCAAACCCGGTGGTGATAAAATTGGCAGAAGAAGATTAGATACGCACATCATTGGCTTTGAAAAATTAGGCGCAGCATACCAGTATCATCCTGAAGATGGTTTTTTTTATTTTACTACAGAAGGATTGAAAGGAAAATACCTGATGCTGGATGAACCTTCGGTAACCGGAACGGCCAACGTGGTCATGGCCGCTGTAATGGCAAAAGGGTGTACGGTGATTTACAATGCGGCCTGCGAACCGTACATACAACAGTTATGTAAAATGCTGAACCGCATGGGTGCCAACATCAGCGGTATTGGCAGCAATATGCTGGTGATTGAAGGTGTGGAGGTGTTGCATGGTACCGAGCACCGTATGCTGCCCGACATGATCGAGATCGGCTCTTTCATTGGTTTGGCCGCCATGACCCAAAGCGAGATCACGATCAAAAACGCAAGCATAGAATACTTGGGCGTCATCCCTGAAAAATTCCGGCAGCTGGGTATTCAGCTCGATTTTATTGGCGATGACATTCATATTCCGGCACAGGACCTCTACGAAATTCAAACCTATCTGGACGGCGGCGTGTTGACCATCTACGATCATCCCTGGCCGGGTTTTACCCCCGACCTGCTGAGCATCATTTTAGTGGTGGCCACACAAGCCAAAGGCTCCGTGCTGGTGCATCAGAAAATGTTTGAAAGCCGTTTGTTCTTTGTAGATAAACTGATTGATATGGGCGCCCAGATTATTTTGTGCGATCCGCACCGGGCGGCTGTGATAGGGTTGGAAAGAAAATACAAGCTGCGGGGTATAGAAA
>JAEVYV010000304.1 GCA_023392575.1 Bacteroidota bacterium
GAATACGACATTCCTTGTATTGGAATTGCCGGCACCATTGATAAAGACATTGCCGGCACCGACTTTACCATTGGTTTTGACACGGCTGTTAACACCGCTGTGGAAGCCATTGATAAGATCCGCGATACCATGGATGCACACGACCGCCTCTTCATCATTGAAGTGATGGGCAGAGATGCCGGGTACATTGCCTTACACAGCGGTATTGCGACCGGTGCGGAAAACATCCTGATCCCCGAACAAAAGACCGACATCAACGCACTGATTGCTTCGCTCCAGGAAAAAGAGAAAAGGAAAAAACTGGTAAACCTGATTGTGGTTGCCGAAGGCGATGAGTTTGGGGGCGCTAACGAAGTAGCTAAAGTAGTAAAAGAAAAACTGCCTCAAATAGAAACCAGAGTAGCCATTCTGGGGCATATACAACGGGGTGGGTCGCCCACCTGTCTCGACCGGCTTATTGCCAGCCGCATGGGGTATCATGCGGTGGAATGCCTAATCGAAGGCCGTCATAATGTGTTTGTAGGGATCATGAACAACAAGATGAATTATGTACCTCTGGAAAAAGTGCATAAGAAAAAAGGGACGATCAACGAAGAGTGGATGAAGATTGTAAAGATATTGGCAAGCTAAGCTGCTCCTTCTAAGGAAAGACCTGGATGGAAAAACTTTTGGCTCTCAACCAGTTCTTTATATAAAATTTCCATCGCCAATCAAATTTGGTTGGTCTGGGAGATCAAATAACATTTAATAACTAATTAAATCTATCCCGATAGCCATCGGGCCTCTTAGGGAACAAAGAAAATATGAGCAAAAACGTAGATAAATATTTCCACAGGCAGATGGATAAATCTGCCGGGCTGGAGCATACCATCCATCGCACAAAAATTGTGGCCACCGTAGGCCCTGCTTGCGATACGTATGAAAAGCTTTTGGAACTGGTTAAAGCCGGCGTCAATGTGTTCCGTTTGAATTTTTCGCACGGCAATCACGAAGACAAAGCAAAAATCATTAACAGCATCCGGAAAATCAACAGTACCGAGCCCTATAATATTGCGATACTGGGTGACCTGCAAGGCCCCAAACTAAGAGTAGGCGAAATGGAGAACGGCGGTATTGATGTAGTGCCGGGAGATATATTGACGTTTACCAACGAAAAACTGGTCGGCAATAAAGAGCGGATCTACGTCTCCTACCCCAACCTGCACGCCGATGTAAAAGTGGGCAATAAAATCCTGATTGATGACGGCAAGTTGGAAGTTCAGGTAAAAAAGATTTTAAAAAACAATGACGTACAGGTAGAAGTAACCCTGGGCGGAAAGCTTTCTTCCAAAAAAGGCGTAAACCTGCCCGACACCAAGATTTCGCTGCCGGCCCTGACCGAGAAAGACCTGGTGGACCTGGAGTTTATTATTGAACAACAACTTGACTGGGTAGCTCTGTCGTTTGTGCGCAGTGTAAAAGACATTACGCTGCTGCGCTACAAATTGGATGAGAAAAAAAGCAAGACCAAGATCATTGCCAAAATTGAAAAACCGGAAGCCTTAAACAACCTCCGCGACATCATTGTGGAAAGCGACGGCATCATGATTGCCCGTGGCGACCTGGGTGTAGAGTTGCCGGTAGAACAAATTCCTTTGATCCAAAGAAACATCATTCGCAAGTCCCTGCACCGCGCCAAGCCGGTGATTGTGGCCACGCAAATGATGGAGAGCATGATTGACAGAAGCAAACCCAACCGAAGCGAGATCACCGATGTGGCCAATGCCGTACTGGAAGGCGCCGATGCGGTGATGCTGAGTGGGGAAACAGCCACGGGGCAACACCCCAAGCTGGTGGTGGAAACCATGCGCAAAATCATTATGGAAGTAGAGCGGACCGAATACAACTACAATCTGGAAGAAGTACTGGCGCCCCAGCCGCACTCTCCGTCCTTCCTGAGCGATGCCATTTGTTACAATGCCTGTAAATTGTCCCAGGATGTTCAGTCCGACGCCCTGATCGGAATGACGCAAAGCGGTTACACGGCCTTCATGTTGAGCAGCTATCGCCCCAAATCACCTTTGTTTATTTTCACCAAAGAAAGATCGCTGGTCAACCAATTGAGCTTAAGCTGGGGGGTTCGTGCCTTTTATTACAGCGAAGAAGAAAGCCTTGACGACATCATGTTTGATCAGATCAACATCTTAAAGGAAAGAGGTTTTGTAAAAAGCGGTGATGTTGTGGTGAACACAGGCAGCACGCCCATTCATTTGCACCTGCCCACCAACGTGGTCAAGATCACGAAAGTGGAATAAAATCGCTATTGACAGCAGGAATGAGATTAACACCTGACTGTTCCCGATATATTGATTTTATACAACAGAAGCTGAGCAAAACTCAGCTTCTGTTGTATCTGTCACGAATGTATTCTTCCACATCATTGATATCAAATCCCACCTCTTGTATGGCCCGCAAAATATCCTCGACTGGATAATTCAATTTTTTGGTAAGCTTTTCGATCTGATGATCATCCGTACCAAAAACCCCGTAACGATCAGATCTGGAAATAAAACTGTTGTAGTTGTACATAGGTTAGTTGTTTACTCCTCTACACTGTCTAAAAACATACCAAAATTGAACACCCCGCTTACAAATCTATTTCTTTTCGTAATTACCGAACCATCCATGTAAAGGTTGGAGAAAGTACCCAATTATCTGATGGCATACGAGGCTTATCAGAATTATTGTTTGCGTACCAAAACAAAAAAGGCAACTGCCCATCAATTCCTGAATTCCTGCGATATCATCAGCCCCCTAAGGCCGCCATCCAAAATACCAATACCCAACCGTCCGTAATTGGGTCGAAGAATATTGGCCCTGTGACCCGGAGAGTTCATCAAGCCCTGATGGCAGATGGCCAGTGTTTGCCCTAATGCCAGGTTCTCCCCCGCTGTGATAAACCTTATATTGGCCTCTTTCATTCTTTCAAAAGGGTCTTTGCCCTCCGGAGTGTAGTGCGAAAAATAACCTCTGGCAAACATATCCCTGGAATGCGCTCTGGCTACTGCCGTCATTTCGGGGTCGGCCTTCACAGGCGGCAGACCTCTTTTGGTTCTTTCCTCGTTGACCATCGCCAACATCTGGGCTTCAAGGTCTGCCCGGGGCTCGGGATTTTTTACTGTAAAATGCAGCTTAACCGTTTCTTCCGACTTGGGCTCTACCGTCAGACTGTTCAGCGTTTGCCTTGTTGCATCTTTAAAAATGGGCGACAACTTGTGATCCAGCCACTCTACCCCTGTTGCCAGCCGGGCCGCCAGGGGGCTGCTTTTTGTTTCAGCCGATATGGTGGCAGATAAGGGAAGAGCCAGCAGCAAGGCTGCAACAATGGTTGCATACAACAGCCCATTTATAAAGCCCGGCACCAAGCCCAGGGCATGATTGACGCCATGCTCGTGTGCCGCTAACGGAGTAGCTTTTAATACCCGGTTGAAAATAAGGGAAAGTAAAATGCGGGCCAGAACAATAGCAATAAGAAAAGCCAGCGGCAAGGTCCAGACTCCCAAAGAAGGAAATCCTTGTTGCAATAAACCGCCAAAAAATTTATAAGAAAAAAAACCGGCTAGCAAACTACCCATCCAAACCAGCAGGTCTATAAATCCAAGAATAAAACCTTTTTGCCATCCGGCCCACATTGCTAAAATGACAATCACAAGCAAAGCCGCATCGATCCAGTTCATAGTATGCTTTTGTTATTTATCAAGCCTGATCGGCCCTCCGCTTTCCCGGAGTATCATTTTCGTTTTTGGTCCGGGCCTCTTCCCTGCTTATTTGGGCTTCCTGTTCGGTTTCATAATCATCATTAAAATAAGAGGGATTATTTACAGCCGTTTCTACATTTCGATATTCTCCTTCCCGGGGTTCGCTTTTTTGCTGATCCTGTTTTCTTTGCGGAGTAGAGGCCCCGCTATCACGCTCCGAAGGATTCAGCGGAGTTCCGCCCTTTTGTTTAGATAAATTGTTTGACATAGCGTTTTCTTAGGGACATGAAAATTGAATGCCAAACCCCTAAACGGAGAGCAAGCCCGGGTATTCTGCCGGGCTTCACAAAAATTTCTTAAGAAGTACCGGCGCCTGCCAGCTGAAATAGTGGTTCATTTAAATTTAGGATATAGAAATTTTTTATGAACAAGAAAGCATCAGGGCTGTTGGCTGGCGTCATGTGTTTCTCGCTGTTTTCCCTTGCCCAGGATGTGAAACATAACATTGATAAAGCTGCTAAAAATCCGCAAACAAAAGAGAATGCGGCCAAGGCCGATGTGCGGCTGCATCCCAAGGAAAAGATCATGGACAGCGCGGTTGCTTCAAAAAGTCAGAATGCTCCAGCCCTCGGCAAGAAGAAAAAACGCTGCAAAAAGCAGGGATAAAGGCGGGTCTCGCAAACAACTTCACTCAGGAAATTCAGAGTTTTTTATTTCATTCGTCGGGCGTCCACAATTCCCTTAAAGAAAGGCTCATCCAACACCGCATTGCTTCTTTGAACTTCCGGTTGTTCCTGATCGGCTCCGGTTTCTTCTGTCCGACCGGCCATCATGCTTCTAAAAGCTCCGGTGGTTATATAACTAAGGGCACTTTGCAGACAACTTTCCCCGGTATTCCCCCAATCCTTGTCCAGCCCGTCCGCTACCTGGCTGTTTACCGGCAGTCCATTAAAATAATTTCCTTCCCCACTTCCGTTGGAGGTTCTAAACGAAACCGGGAAAATGTACCAGTCGCCAATGGGAATCGGAAAAAATCCAACGGGTTTGCCATAGGTTTTGCTGGGCCCAATCAACAGCACATTCATATAGGGTTTCAAATTGTTGATCAGCAACTCGCTTGCCGAAGCCGTGCTATTGCTGACGATAAAAAAGATGCGGTTCAGGTTTAAACCGCCCGTTTTGCTAAAATTATCTTCGGTATTATACTGGGGGTATTTGTTGTTGAACTGCTGCTTCATCATCAACCGGCCATTGGCCGAAGATGGCGCCAGCCAGTTGGCCAGTTTTTCCTGCACAGAAACATATCCGCCTCCGTTGTACCGCAAATCAACCACCACATCGCCAACGCCACGGGAGGCAAAATTTCCAAACACCCGGGAAAACTCATTATAGGTTTCAATGGTATCGCCCAAAAACGAATTAAAAACAAAATAGCCGATTTTTCTGGAGCCGATGTCATACACCGAATCCAGAAGAACCGGATGCTCCCGGTAATTGGCCGCACTCAGGCTCAAACTAACCAAACTGTTATCGGGTTTTTGAAACGTAATGCTGGCACTACTGCTTTTGTAAATATTTTGCACGATAAAGTCGGCATTGGAAGTAGCAATGTTTTTATTGCCATTGATGGCGGTTATGCGCCAGCCGCGGCGTACACCGGCCCGCCCGGCCGGCGATTCTCTTTCCACATACCTTACC
>JAEVYV010000050.1 GCA_023392575.1 Bacteroidota bacterium
TCACCAGGCTTTTGCTGCCGTGCAAAACTCCTTCCTTACCCAACCGGGTGGTAGCCGCACTCATGCCGCTGTCCACTCCCAGCCCGGCCGCTTCCACCGCAATGATTTCAACCGCCGGTTCGTCCAAAAAATGGTAAAATGCCCCGGCAGCGTTGGAGCCGCCGCCCACGCAGGCAATGACATGTGTGGGCAATTCAGTGCCTTTTTTTTCTTTTAACTGCCGGCGCACTTCTTCGGAAATCACACTTTGAAAACGGGCCACCATGTCAGGATAAGGAGCCGGCCCCACCACGCTGCCAATGATGTAATGTGTATCGTTCGGGTTGTTGATCCAATCGCGGATGGCTTCGTTGGTGGCGTCTTTGAGGGTTTTACTTCCGCTGGTGGCGGCTACTACTTTGGCGCCCAGCATTTTCATTCGGGCCACATTGGGCGCCTGGCGTTCAATATCTTTTTCGCCCATGTATACAATGCACTCAATGCCCTTTAAAGCACAAACGGTAGCGGTGGCCACGCCGTGTTGTCCAGCCCCGGTTTCTGCAATGATGCGCCTTTTGCCCAGACGCTGCGCCAGCAAAATTTGCCCGATGGTGTTGTTGATTTTATGGGCGCCTGTGTGGCAAAGATCTTCCCGTTTTAAAAAAATATTGGTGCGGTATTGCCTGCTTAGCCGCTGGGCAAAATACAACGGTGTGGGCCGGCCCACGTAATCGTGCAGCAATTGCTGATACTCGCTTTGAAATTGCGGCTGGTAAATGATCTCCAAATACCGGGTGCGCAATTCTTCCACATTGCGGTGCAGCATTTCCGGGATATAGGCGCCGCCAAAACGGCCATAATAGCCTTGCTCGTCGGGGGTGGTGAAAGAAGTTTTTGTCGTCGTCATGTGAATGATGTATTAGATTCCTGCGTGGCTACCCGATGGTTTCGGGCAGGACTGTTTTGCTAAATAGTTTCTAAGGTTGTTCTTGTTTTTTCATTTTCCACATTGCCTGTGTTTAACGTGGTGGCGGGTTCGAAAAGCAACACCCAGGCCTCCTGTTCCGCTACGGGCCGGTGCTCCATGCCCCGGGGTACAATCAAAAACTCGCCTTCGTTCAGCTCTATGGTTTTGTCTCGCAGTTCCATTTTAAAGCCACCCCTGACCACAAAAAACAATTCGTCTTCGTTATTGTGTTTGTGCCAAACAAATTCGTCTTTCAGCTTGACCAGCTTTACCTGTTGCCCGTTTAGCTCTCCGGCAATTTTAGGACTCCAGTATTCGGAGAACAGCGAAAACTTTTCCAGAACGTTTACTTTATTCATGGTTAAGAGCGTTTACAAATTGCTGGATTTTTTTCATGTCTTTGCGACCCGGTTCGGTTTCAAAACGGCTGTTGATGTCCACCGCAAAAAGTTCTTTGGCCACGGGGTCCTTCCTGAACTGCTTTACCAGTGCAGCGTCGGAAGGTTCGATGCCGCCGCTGAGAAAAAAAGGCTTTCCTATGTTCTGACCCTTCAGGGCATTCCAGTCAAACTTGCGTCCCGTGCCGCCATAATGCACTCCTTCTGCCTGTTCCGGTTTGGGAGGGAGAATGCCCGTATCAAACAAAAACATGTCCGAAGCGTTGCGGTAGTCTTTGATCATCCACTCTACCTGATCGCTGTCGCTGAACCGAAAAGCTTTGACCACCGGCACCGAAGCAGCGATCTGCGAACATTCGTATGGCGTTTCGTGTCCGTGCAATTGCACCATGTCCAATCCAAAGGTGTCCACCTGTTTCATGACCTCTTCATAAGAATCGTTGACAAACACACCCACCTTAAGGGTCTTCAACTTTGCATTTTTTACCTCTGTACCCGTCAGGCCGTTGTTCAATACATACCGCGGACTTTTTTTGTAAAAAATAAACCCGGCAAAATCCACTCCCAATTTGTCCAACTGCTGCAACTGGCTCATTAGGGTTATTCCACATACTTTCACTTTCATCGCATTTTTTTAAATGGTGCATCAAAAGCCATTGCTGGCAAAACCTTACAGTTCATTAGTAAACTCCCGGAACGCCTGCATGGGGCTTTGTTGTTTCATAAAATATTCGCCAATTAAAAACCCTTTAAAGCCATGCTGCTTCAGGTATTGGATATTGCGCACATCGTTGATGCCGCTTTCGGCAACTTTAATGAATTTATCGTCAATTTTTTCTGCCAATCGTGCCGAATGCTCGAGGTCTACTTCAAAATTCTTCAGGTTTCGGTTGTTCACGCCTACCAAATCAACCGCATCGCAGATATGATCCAGCTCTGATTCATCGTGGAGCTCAAGTAATACTTCCAGTTGCAGGTTTTTGGCTTCTTCCGCCAGCTCTTTTACGCGTTGTGGTGACAGGCAGGCGGCAATCAAAAGAATGACATCTGCACCATACGCCCGGGCTTCCACAAGCTGGTATTCATCGATCATAAAATCCTTGCGCAGTATGGGCACACTGGTATTTCGGGCACCGATCAAATCTTCCAGCGAACCGCCGAAAAACGGCGTATCGGTCAACACGGAAATGCCCGAGGCACCATAGCTGGCGTAGGCACTGGTAACGGCTTCCACGCTGTCTCTGTCGTTGATGATCCCCTTTGAGGGCGACTTTCGTTTGTACTCCGCGATGATCCCGGTCTTTTTTTCATCCAAAAGAAAGCGGCGCAGGGAAAGTGTAGGGCGTTGGAAATAGCGATCTTTTTTCAACAATTCGATATCCCTCTCCCTTTTTCGCTGGTCAACTTCCTTTCTTTTGTGCTCAATGATCTGTTCTAAAATATTCATTACTGCAACGAGATTAATTTTTGAAATGACTGATAGGCCTTCCCGCTTTCCAGGCTTTGTACGGCGGCATCGTAGGCGTCTTCGTAGTTTTTAAAATCACCGGTACACTGCAGGGCCATGGCGGCATTGGCCAGCACCACGGCATTCTGCGCCCAGCTTCCTTCCCCTTTTAAGATCTTCAAAAAGAGTTTGGCCGCTTCTTCAACCGTTGTGCCGCCGTAAATATCAATGGGCGAAACCGTACGCTTGCCCAACTCCTCTGCCGACAGGATTTGTTCGCCCTTGTTGGTGATCACTTTTGTGTCATTGGTCAGAGAGATCTCGTCGTAACCATCAAGGCTGTGAATGATGGTGAACGGTTTTCCGCTGGGTTGCAACAGGTAGTTGTAAATACGGGCCATTTCCAGGTTGTAAACGCCTACCAGTTGGTACTCGGGATTGGCGGGATTGACCATGGGACCCAGCATATTGAAAAAAGTACGGAAGCCCAGGTTTTTGCGCACATTGGCTACGGCTTTTAAGGCCGGGTGAAATTGGGGCGCATGTAGAAAGGTAAAATTGGTTTCTTCTATCTCCCGGCGCAATTGATCGGGGTTGTTTTTGAATTTGTAGCCCAGTGTTTCCATAACATTGGAGGCTCCGCTTACCGAGGTAGCGCCGTAGTTACCGTGTTTGGCCACTTTTTTACCGGCGCCCACCACCACAAAGCAGGCCAGCGTGGAAATATTGAAAGTATTTTTTCCATCGCCGCCCGTACCTACAATGTCCATTACCTTGTATCCGCCTAAATCCACAGGCACGGCCAGTTCCAGCAGGCCATCCCTGAATCCCTGCAGTTCGTGAATGGTGATGCTGCGCATGAGGTAAACCGTTACAAAGGCAGCCAGCTCGGTTTCATTGTAAACGCCTTTGGCGATGTTCAGCATCACGTCCCGGGCTTCTTCTTTGGAAAGAGCCTTGTGTTCAAACAGTTTTTTTAATATTTTTTTCATTTGCACGTTTTCAAATTTATTATTGGATCAATTCTTCAACCAGTTTCGTAAAATGGTTTCTCCATCGGGGGTCAACACACTTTCCGGATGAAACTGCACGCCCTGCACGTCATGGATTTTATGTTGCAAAGCCATGATGTATCCGTTCTCGTCCCGGGCGGTTATTTCCAACTCGTCGGGAAAACCTTCTTCGCTCACAATCCAGCTGTGGTAACGGCCAACGGAAAATTCATCGGGCAAGCCTTCAAAAAGATCTTTTTGTGACACAGGAGACCTAAGGCCCGGGGCTTCTTTCACCTGTGACATTTCCCTTTTCACGATCTTCACCGGAGTGGCCACACCATGATAAACAGTAGATAAATTGACCAGCCGGCCACCAAAGGCTTCGCCAATGGCCTGATGCCCCAGGCAAACTCCCAAAATGGATTTTTTGGCGGCATAGGCTTGGATCAAAGGCAAAAGCAAACCTGCTTCGGAGGGGATGCCGGGCCCTGGCGACAGAATGATCTTGTCGTATGCTGCTACTTTCTCCAACGGAATTTCATCGTTGCGAAAGACATCTACCTTATGGCTCACAAGCTTGTTCACCAGGTGAACCAGGTTGTACGTAAAGGAATCGTAATTATCGAATACCAAAATTTTCATGTGACCTTATTTAATGGCCGTGGCCATGGTAATGGCGTTTTTCAAAGCGCCCAGTTTGTTATTGACTTCCTGCAGTTCGCTTTCGGGCTTGCTGGCCGCAACCACCCCGGCCCCGGCCTGGTATATCAGGGTGTTTTCCTTGCTTAAAAGCGTCCGGATCATGATGGCGTGATTGCAGGAACCATCAAAACCCACAAAACCAATTGCTCCGCCATAATAGCTTCTGTTGGTGGGCTCGTATTCATTGATCAACTGCAGGGCCTTATACTTGGGTGCGCCGCTTAAGGTGCCGGCCGGAAAGGTGTGGAACAAGACCTGGAAAGGATTGGCGCCTGCAGGCACATCGGCGGTTACTTCGCTAACCAGGTGAATGACGTGGGAATAATACTGAACCTGCCGGTATTGTTTTACTTGCACATTGGTGCAAACGGTGCTGAGGTCGTTTCGGGCCAGATCAACCAGCATTACATGTTCGGCGTTTTCCTTCGCGTCCGCCAGCAGCTCTTCGGCCTTTTGCTGGTCAACAGTGTCGTTGCCGGTTCGGGCAAAAGTGCCGGCAATGGGATGCACAACCGCCTTTCCGTTTCGAATCACCAATTGCGACTCCGGCGAAGAACCCAGTAGTTTGTAATCGCCAT
This sequence comes from Bacteroidota bacterium, assembly GCA_023392575.1. Lineage (GTDB taxonomy): Bacteria > Bacteroidota > Bacteroidia > Chitinophagales > Chitinophagaceae > Flavisolibacter. The sequence goes on from JAEVYV010000050.1 coordinate 5,067, forward strand.
AATCAAAAAAGAACAGATACGGAGAAGGATTGATGTGCCGCAGGGCCCGGTATACATTAAACTCATCGCCAATAAAACCCTGTTGAAAACGACGGCTTAAAACAATTTGAAACACATCGCCCCGGTAACAGCTTTGGATGCCTTTTTGAACCATTTCCCTAAAATCCTGATCGGTAAGATTGGATGTTTCTTCGCCAACAGTTGCAAAGGGATAAACCGGAACATCTTTGCTGTTGATCAGCGATCTGACCACTTCCGCTTCGCTTTCTACCCCAGCCACTTCGTTTTCCAGCAATAGCAATTGGTCTTTATGATGATTGATCGCAATGACGTACTGATACAAACGATACCGGGCCAGCGGAATGCGGTTGGTGCTGTTTTCCGATTCTTTAAAACGGATTTTTTCAAACAGCGGTATGGCATCAAAACCAAAATAACCAAACAGTCCCTGGGCAAACCGTGCGGTCTTAGGATCGTCGCTGGTTGCCTCAAAGCGCTGCATAAAGCTCCACAGCAGATTCTTCAGATCATCGGTATTCTTTAGTTCGCTCTGTTGCGGGTTTTGCCCCGGCAGTTTAAAGGCAATGCTTTTTTGATCCCTGATCTCAATCCCCGCAATGGCATTGATGCCGATAAACGAATAACTGTTCTCGGCAGCATGGCTGTCCGTGCTTTCCAATAAAACGGTATCTCTGAAGCGATCCCGCAGGCGCAGGTAAATGCCCACAGGAGTGTATATATCCGCCAGCATTTTTTGAACGCTGGTTTTGATCAGGATTTTTTTGTCTTTTGCTTCCCCGTGCAGGGAAGAGTTTTTAATCGTTTCCAAATTCTTTTGTTTTATCTGCTCAGTAAATAAAATCACTTTTGTATGGCAGAGCCACTGGAACGGTCAAGGTGCAATCAGGCTAAGCCATCAATTCGTTCAAACAACAAAAAAGCCCCAAAATGGGGCTCTGAATATATTACATAAACTATGGCAATAGCTTTACAGAACCCCTTTTGAGTTTGTATGCCACCACCAATGTTTGTTGATCAATTGTTTCATGATGCTGCAAATATGCAAAGAGCAGGGCATTTAGACAAAAAAATTTTAGTTTTAAGAAAAATCGCCATGCTGATTCAACACAAACATGCCGATACCCGGGGCGTGTTTTTTATCCCCGGGGAAGAAGATGATCTTCTGGCCGAATTGATCTACATGAAGCAAGAGCCGGACATCATGATCATTGAGCATACAGAAGTGGCAGAGGAATTAAAGGGACAAAATGTTGGCTATCAGTTGGTGCACACGGCTATCGAATATGCCCGTGCCCACCAGCTAAAAGTGATCCCCATGTGCCCTTTTGCCAAAGCCATCATTAATAAAAAACCGGAGTTCCGGGATGTGCTGTCGGAATGATTTATAAAATCTTTAAGCAATTGTCTGCAGTCCTGCGCATCGTTTCTTCCTCTATGCCTCTACTCGTTAAAATTCCCAGTCTGTCTTGACTGGAACGATTCTGGTAAATACCTGTATGTAATCAATTTAGCGAATCCTTCAAAAAAGCAACTTATGAAAACCTTAACACTCTTGCTGACCAGCCTGGTTTTACATGGATTTACCCGCATGGACAATGCCGATGCGATTGTGGGTGTATGGAAAAACGGCAGCGGTAAAGGACACATACAGATTTATAAAGGCCAAAACCACAAATATTACGGAAAGATCATTTGGTTGCGGAATGCGGTAGACCCGGCTACAGGCAAGCCCAAGGTAGACCATAAGAACACCGATCCGGGCAAACGCAACCAACCTTTGATCGGACTGATCATGCTTAAAGATTTCCAGTATGAAGACGGAGAATGGACCGATGGCCGTATTTACAATCCTTCCGACGGAAAAGAATACAAAGCCTACATGAAGATGAAGGACGACCAAACCCTTTCGGTTCGCGGCTATGTGGGTATTTCTTTGCTGGGCAAGACAGATACGTGGACAAGGGTGCGATAATGCGTGATTGGTTATAAAGCTGATAGGTTAATTGATTTTCCTATCAAAAAGCATACAAGAAAATGATGCGGAAAAACGAGGGAAACGCCTAAAGAACTACAAACTCTTTTTATCTTTCCTTTATGAGAACCGCTTTTGTTTTTTTCTTCCTGCTGGTTTCGCTTACGGTGTTTTCCCAAACCGATAGTTTTTA
>JAEVYV010000052.1 GCA_023392575.1 Bacteroidota bacterium
GTTTCAGTAAGCATATTAAAGTTGATACCAAAATCTTTCCGGTTAATTTTTCCATGAACGATAAATCCTGCTCTATAGTTTCCCGAGGGATCTTTTTCCAGCCCGCCAAATTCAACATCCAAAAATACCCGCTTTGAAATGCCCCGTATTGTCAAATCACCCTGAAGCAGGTAGTTCCCATCTTCATCTTTTTGAAGTTTTTCTCCTTTGAAGGTAATTGCTGGATACTTTTCGGTGTACAGGAAATCCTTTCCCCTTAGATGCTCATCACGTAAATCATTATTTGTATTAGTTGAGTTGGCATTAGCTGTAAAATCTATTTTGGCTGTTGTAAAATCATCGCCTTCGGTTTCCACCCGTATATCAAACTTTTGGAAATGACCGCTTACTTTAGAAACCAGGTGACGTACTTTAAATTGTATTTCAGAATGCGAAGGGTCTAATTTCCATTTTACTGTTTCCATATTTAACGAATTTTAGAGTTAGCTTTTATTGATCGATTTTAATAGTAAAAAGGCTGCCCCAAATCGCTTTGAAGCAGCCTTAACTCTCTATGACACTCAATTCTCATGGCATCTGGTTAGCGTTTTCATTGCTAATCGAAAGCTCACCATCCGGTGATCTTAACACGTTGCAAGCAGTAACAACGTTAGCAAAGCAACAGTCATCACTGGCTTACTTAACCTCGATGCTTTTAGTGATTCGTTGAGCACCTTCTTTTTTAGGAAGACTTAAGTGAAGCACACCGTCTTTGTACTGAGCACTGATCTTGTCAGCGTCAACGGTGTCGTCAAGAGTAAAGCTGCGAGAGAAGGATTGCATGCGATACTCTTGCCTTAAGTAACCTTCACTCTTGTTCTCTTCCTTGTTTTCTTGTTTGTGTTCGAAGGATACGGTCAGCATGTTATCGCTGATGCTCACATTGAAGTCTTCTTTTCTGAGACCTGGAGCTACTACTTCCATTTCATAGGTTTTGTCAGTTTCCTTAATGTTTACAGGAACCTGAGCGGAGGATACTATGCTATTAAAGCCCCAAAAGTCGTCATCAAAGAAGCGACTCAATGTGTTTCCAAAGACGCTATCAACTAAACCACTTAAAGGCATCTGGTTTCTGGTAGCGACTGTACCATTTCCATTGTTTCTTTTCATGATGTTAGCCATATAACCTCCTTTTTTATCGGTTTTTCATTTTTTACTCATTACTATACAAAGGGTGTGCAAACACACTTAAAATTGAAAAATTGACAAGGAAACTGAAAAATTTTCAATTCGCCTTGCAATTTTTTCAGTAGTCAATTCTTCCTGTCCTTTTACCTTCCAATCTCTTTTTCACCTTTGCAGAGAGCATCTTAGGCCTATTTGGAACAATCGTGATGTAGCGTGATGATCTGGCAAACCCGGCTGAACTTTGTAACTCTGATGGGCGCTGTTGAAGGTTTGTTGAACGGCCGCTGCTTCGACTTAGGAATTTTGGATGAGCGATTAGAAACTTTTATAGTGCTTAACTGCACAAAATCCAGAAAGTAATATTTATCTACAGAAAATGAGGGTATTTGAGAAATTCTGTCCTTTCCCGTCCTAAAGGGATGTATTTGCTTTGTCCTGCAAACGATAAAACGGCTTTTTGACAAAAGCAACATATTTATTAAAAACATCAATATTTAAAAATGAATAGGAGGTATAGAATGTATAAATTGTAGGGGAGTATAGAAAGTAGCAAATCTGGTAGAAACGCAAATCCCCGGCGTTGGTAGCACCAGGGATTATAAAAGAATTAAAATGTAAAATCTAAAGTCAAAGCTAAACATTCGCAGGTTAAATCCAAAGAAGGTATTTTCCTGGGTGAAAATCAACTTCTGGATATTGGAAAAGATTAAGCATATATACTTCTAATCTTTTCTCAAAGCTCCGGTATTGGTAGTACCGGAGCTATCTATTTTTAGTCTTTAAGGAGCACTGTCAAATATTGTTTCGTTCTGTTCTAAAAAGTTCTTGATTTTCTCTAAATCCTTGAGTAAAAGGTTCGAACTTTGTCCAGTTCTCCCGACCCATAAAAAAACCGCAAGCCTCTGACTTGCGGTTTTTTATTACCATCGCATATTAAAAAATATCGGAGGTTCAATTTCTGATGAGCTACGCAATGTCCCTGCTTTACCGGACATAAAAATTTGGCTTTCCTTATTCAAAAGCGCCGGGTCAGCAAAAACTTGTTGACTAAAAGGCAGTACAACGAAAACGACCGGCCTATTTGGGATGCGCACAGCAAAAATCATTAGCCACCCAAGTCAGTTTGCACACCTGCTTCAGGCCTGGCCGGCCGCTGTTTTGTTAAATTGATCGGTTGCCCTCTTCCAGCCTTTGCTCCATCTTCCCAGCGCATCGTTGGTGGTATCATTGATTTTATCCAGCGTTCCCTTTACTTTTTCGTTGTCTTTTAACAAATACACAACCCCCGCTGCTGCAGCCAGGGTGCCCAAGGTTATCCAAAGTCGTTTCATTTTGCTTGTTTTAACCCCAATTGCTGCAAGAGTTATGCCTGTGCCCTGCCCCATGCTTTGCCATTTGGAATTCGCCGTTGGTTGACTGGTAGCTAAAATACCCGTGGGAAAGTTTCAAAAAATAACGGCCAACGACTACTTGAACGAGACTCTTGCTTTTGCAAGGGCTTTCACTGAAGGAATACAATTCAAAGAAATCAGGTGAATCAGGTTTTCTGTTTCCTATAAGCAGGACAATAGGACGGTGTATCCGTTTTGAAATTTTGTGAATGGCTACCACACTGCATTATGGCATTGTTTTTATAAACATATCTATTAACCATAAAACTTGAATTATGCCAAAAGGAAAAGAAAGTGGTGGCAGCAACCGGGGCGGTAACCGGGGCAACCAAGGTAGAAGCAAAAGCGACAATACATCTGAAAGAGGCCTGGCTTCTGCGGATAAAGAAACAAGAGAAAGAGTGTCCAGAGAAGGTGGTAAAGCCTCTCACGGTGGTGGCCGCAGCAGTGAAGGAGAGAATAGAGGGGAAAGACGCTAACTCTGTTCTGTCTTGACGAACGCCTGCCCACGAGCAGGCGTTTTTGCACCACCTGGCTCTTTCCTGCAACAAGATTGTTCTCCGGTCAGCCATAGCTGCCGGCGTTGAACAGCAAATCAGAAGCCCCAAAGAAAAACAGCCGGGTTGATTGTGGGACAAGGGTTTAATCTTTGTATAATTCCATTCTTAAGCGGCTTTCCTCCAGATCCATTTCTCTTTCGATTTTGCGGATTACTTCTTCACTGGCCTTACCGGTTTTTCGTAATTCTCTGGTGTGGGAGCGCTCCACTTCCAGCAGAGCCAGTTCGGCCTGCGCATAGCGATTAAAAATGGCCGTTGCGGGATTTTCGCCTTTTTTGATTTGCCTGGGAAGCCGGGTTTGTTGCAACAGGGTATTTCGCCCATCATATTTTTGGTGAAGCATGGAGCGTACATCGTCTTCCAGATGAGAAAGATTTTTATCAATATATTCTTTCATGGCAGCAATGAGCTGGGTGCGTATGGTGTATTCCTCTGCCAGAATGGAGTGCTTGGGCAGTTTTAATTTACGGATCAAGAGCGGAAGGGTAAGCCCCTGAAACACCAGGGTAAAAAAAATCACACAGAAGGTGAGGAAGATAATCTCGGAGCGGTAGGGAAAGCTGGTTTGATTGCGCAGGCCTAAGGGCAGGGCCAGCGCTGCCGCCATCGAAACAATCCCCCTCATACCCGACCAGGTAAAAACCAGGATATGCCGCCGGTCGAACGCTTCTTTTTCCCTGATGCTTTTGCTGAGCATTCTGGGAAGAAAGGCCGCCGGAATGGTCCAGATGAACCGAACCACTAGGGCAACAATCCCAATGATGATTCCGTAAAGAAAAAGCTCCGCAGTATAAGCAAGGCTAAAATCTTTTACCACTGTTTTTAACTGAAGCCCCATTAAGATAAAAACCAGTCCGTTTAGAATAAAGCTCACCACTTCCCACACGGAATAGGTTTGTATGCGAGACCGGTAGGAAAACATATCTGAGGAACGGAAGGACAGATAAAGGCCCGTGATGACGACTGCCAGTACGCCTGAAAGATGAAGTTCTTCCGCCAGCAGGTAGGCGGCACAAAGGGAGTTAAAAAGGTAAGGGTCACTTCAATGACCGGATCGCAGACAAAACGGGTATGAATCAGGTACATGATATAACCAACAAGAACACCGATAAGAATGCCTCCAATAAACACAACCAAAAAGTCCACGCTTGCTTCGCTTACCGAAAAACTGCCGGCCAGAATGGCGGTCAGGGCATATTTATAAGCCACCAGGGCGCTGGCATCGTTGATCAGGCTTTCTCCTTCCAGAATAGTAATAATGCGGGGGTGAAGTCCAAGACCTTTGATAATGGAGGTAGCGGCCACCGCATCAGGTGGTGAGATAATGGCCCCCAGCAAAAAAGACAAAGGCCAGCCAAAGCCCGGGATCATGGCATGTACCAGCACGCCGACGATGATGGTTGTAAAAAGCACCAACCCGACAGAAGCCAGCATAATGGGCCTCAGGTTGGCTTTGAATGTGTGCCAGCTGGTGTTCCAGGCCGCTTCGTATAATAAGGGCGGCAAGAAAATAAAAAACACAACATCCGGATGCAGGGTAATGGCCGGAAGGCCTGGGAAAAAAGAAATAATCAGTCCCGACAATACCACGGCTATGGGAAAAGGCAAGCGGTATTTGTTGCTTAGAATGGACAGAAAGGTTAGCCCAAACAATAAAAGAACAACAACTTCAACATTTTGCATACGGGGCTGTTAAGGGATCAAACTTGAATTTACAACTTTCAAAAACTCTTTCCCTGCCCATCTGCCAATGGAAGTACGTCCTTTTTTGTGGGCAGCTGGGTCGATCCAGCCTCAGCAAAAGTCAAAGCTTATAGGTCGTGCATAAAAACCTGCACAATTTGTGTGAATCCTGGGCGCCTAAAATGAATAATAGGTACACACTTTGGGCTTTAAGACCGGTGAACCCCGCGGAAATAACGAGCAATTGGAGGGGTGATCCATATGAAAAATCAAGCTGAAAGCAGCGTAAAAACTTCGCCAAAAACATTTAAAGCATGAAAAACCTGAAGAAAATACCGCCATATGAAAAGGGCTATACAAAATGTGGGTATGGGCATGATTCCAAAGGACAAACCCGAGAACTTCCTTTCGCAACAGTACCATGCGAATGAGATAATTGTTCCATACCCACATTTATTCCACCCGTCGCTCAATGCAGGTGCCCGCTTGGGCTCTCATCCAGATTGTTCGGTTCAAAGCAAACAAATCCAATCGCCAAAACATTAGCCATTTTGAAAACGGATGAGGTATGTTCCCGCCACCTCACTTCACCACCCATTTATTGATCGAATGATCGGGGCCTTCTACAACCACCTTGTAAAAACGGGACGGCATATGGCTTACATCCAGTAAATAATGCTTCTGGCTCAGGGGCACTTCTGCCACAAGCTTATACTCGTCTTTTCCTCCGTCTTTAAAATGATTTGTCAGCGCCAGCCAAATTTTTGCAGTACCCTTTCCTCCAAAAGACTGCCATGTGATATCCAGGAGGTTTTGTATCTGGTTGATCTTAAGATCCGCTACGGAAACAGGACCAATCAAAGGCGTTCCATCCAGCTCTCTGGCCCTTTCCCGGTCGATATCAATTTTTAAAAACCGGGCAATGGTGGGCATGATGTCCACCACGCCGGGAGTGGTGTGTCGTGCATAGCTGTTCAGGTTTTTGTAGTTGGTCACCATCCAGGTGGAGCGCTGGCGGGGAGAATGGCCGCCGTGGTCCCTTCCGGTTTTCTCGTCGCGGCCATGATCGGTTGTCACAAAGATCAGCCAATCCTCTCCAAATTGTTTTTTCCGGTAGTGAATGGCGTTCCAAATGCGGCCTATCTGGGCGTCCATTTTTTCAACGGCAGCGTAAAACTCCGGGCTGTCGCCATACAGGTGTCCCATGTCATCGGTGTATTCCAAATATACCCAGGAAAGATCGGGGGCTTTTTCCCTGATGCAGTTTGCTGCGGCATCGGTTACCGCCTCGTCAATTTTGTGCATAAACAGCCTGTCCTTGTCGTGCGGAAAGTTTATGGTGTCCAGTTCGTAACCATCAAATTTATAATCCAGGTTGAGGGCGCCTGCCTGGGGAAGGCCTTCGCCAATCAGTTTGGTGCGGTTATCCAGCCAACTGGAAAAGATAGCTGTTGTTTTATGGGGATACTGGTTTTTAAACAGCCGGAAAATATTCCAATAGTGGTAATTGGGTTTCTCAACCGAGTTGTCCCATACGTTGTGTTTGTTTGCCCAGGTGCCCGTCAGCAGGCTGTTGTAGCCAACGGCCGAAATGGTGGGTGTTTGTGAATAACTGTCTTTTTCTCCTCCCACAAAAGCCCGCAGGTAACTGCCTTCTTTTGAAAGAGCATCCAGGTTGGGGGTGGCAATTTTTTCAACAACATCAGCGGGAATGCCGTCCACAATCACAAACAATGCTTTTTTCTTTTTTTCCTGTGCCACGGCGTTTGTCACGGTACTAAGGGCGGTCAAGAACAAAAGGATATAAAAGGTTCGCATACGCAACAAGATTAAGATTGCTTTTGTAAAATCCACCTGCATTCACTGAATCCCGCATGCCGGAGGTTGTTCGGGCCATTCTTCAAGATAAGGATTTGGCTGGTTGAATGATTGCCTACTTCGGAATCGATCAGACCGGCCAAATTTTAGCGGGTGTTTCCGCTGTTTCCCTCAATCCATTATCTTCGCTGCTTAATGGATATTCTATTAAGGCAAGTACACATAACAGACCCTTCCTCGCCTTTTCATCAGCAAAAAGTTGACATTCTCGTTCAAAATGGCCGGATTACCCAAATCGGCGCTCTGGAGGTCAAGGCCGACAGGGTGATCGAAATTGAAGGACTTTGTGCCTCACCGGGTTGGGCCGATGTTTTTGCGCATTTCTGCGATCCCGGCTTCGAGTTTCGGGAAACACTGGAAACCGGGGCTGCAGCTGCTGCCAGCGGCGGTTATACCGACGTTATGGTGCTGCCCAATACGGCTCCTGTTTTGCACAACAAAGCAGGTATTGAATACATTGTTCAGAAAAGCAAAACACTTGCGGTAAACGTCCACCCCATCGCCGCCATTACCAAAAACACCGAAGGCAAAGAACTGGCCGAAATGTACGACATGCACGCCAGCGGAGCAGTGGCCTTTAGCGATGGCACCTCTCCCCTGCAGTCATCCGGCATTTTACTAAAGGCCCTGCAGTATGTAAAAGCAATCGACAAAGCCATCATACAAATCCCCGATGACAAGGCCATCAGCGCTACTGGTTTAATGAACGAAGGCGTTCACTCAACCCGGCTGGGATTGCCCGGCAAACCGGCCATTGCCGAAGAGTTGATGATCCAACGGGATATTGACCTGGCAAAATACACCGGCTCCAAAATCCATATCACGGCTGTTTCCACGGCCCGTTCCATTGAGCTGATCAAAAAAGCAAAAAGCGAAGGCGTTGGGGTCAGTTGTTCCGTTACGCCCTATCATTTATGCTTTAGCGATAAAGACCTGGAGCAATACGATACCAACCTTAAGGTCAACCCGCCGCTGCGCACCGAAGAAGATGTGAAAGCCGTAAAAAAAGCGGTTCTGGACGGAACGGTGGATTGTATTGCCACCCATCATTTGCCGCACGACACCGATCACAAAGTGGTCGAGTTTGAATATGCCCAATACGGCATGCTGGGACTGGAAACCGGATTTTCAGTAGTTCAAACCTGTCTGCCGGATCTTTCCCGGGAAAGACTGGTGGAAATTTTCTCGTCCAATCCCCGCAAGATTTTTGGATTGCCGCCCGCTTCCATTGCCCCGGATGAACCGGCGTGTTTAAGCTTGTTTGTTCCGGATGTTCATTGGACAGTGGGCGAACCCAAATCCAAATCAAAGAACTCGCCTTTTACTGGCCGGCAACTCAGGGGCAAAGTAATCGGCATTATTAATAAAGACAAGCTATTTTTGAACGAATAATTCATGGTATGCATAAAGAATCAAACGTTTCTTTTGGCGTTAAATGGGGAATCATCATTGGGTTTATTTACAGCCTGTTTTTGTTCATGCGCTACAGCAACGGCGCAGGCAACCCCGTTATGCTGGGCATTTGGGCTTTTGTGGGCTACATCGCGGTCCTGGTCTTATTGCTGATCTCGGGTTTTCAGTTGCGAAAAAGAAACGGCGGATTTATCGAACTAAAAGATGCGTTCAAGATCCTGTTTCTAACGGTTTTGATCTTTGAACTCTTCTATGCCCTTTTCAATTTTATTTACCTGAAGTATATAGATCCTGAATTCTTTCAGCGGCTGCGGGACTCGACAGAAGCCCTGCTGCAGAAAAGCAATCAGTCGCAGGAAAAAATAGATGAACTGCTGGAGCAAATGGACCAGCAGGCCGCTTCCAATATGAAGGTTGTGGATGTTTTAAAATCCTATTTGGTATCCATTGGGATCAGCGGGGTTTTTGCCCTGATCTTTGCCCTGATTGTCAAAAAAAGAAAAGACCCTTTTTTAACCCAACAAGATAATTTCCTCCAATCCTAATTCTGATGGACCTGTCTGTAATCATTCCGTTAAAAGATGAAGAAGAATCCTTGCCCGAATTGGCTGATTGGATCAGAAAGGTGTGCACGCAGCATCAGTATTCTTTTGAGATCATTATGGTGGACGACGGAAGTACCGATGATTCCTGGAAGGTCATTGAAAAACTAAGTGCGGCCGACAGCCGGATCAAGGGAATTAAGTTTCAGCGCAACTACGGCAAATCGGCGGCGCTGAACGAAGGATTCAAGGCCGCTCAGGGCGATGTGGTGATCACGATGGATGCCGACCTGCAGGACAGTCCGGATGAAATTCCCGAACTGCGCCGCATGATCACAGAAGACGGATACGACCTGGTGAGCGGCTGGAAAAAAAAGCGGTACGACAATACACTGACAAAAAACATCCCTTCAAAATTTTTCAATGCGGTTACCAGCAAGGTATCGGACATCAAGCTGCATGATTTTAACTGCGGCCTGAAGGCCTACCGCAAAAAGGTGGTGAAGAGCATAGAAGTATACGGCGAGATGCACCGCTACATTCCGGTGATCGCCAAATGGGCGGGCTTCAAAAAAATCGGAGAGAAAGTGGTGGAGCACCGGGCCCGCAAATACGGGGTTACCAAGTTTGGCTGGGAGCGTTTTGTAAACGGTTTTCTCGATTTGTTGTCCATCACGTTTGTGGGCAA
>JAEVYV010000199.1 GCA_023392575.1 Bacteroidota bacterium
ATTGCTTCCATCGGCAGCAGTGGTGGCCAGTTCATCGCAGCGGTTGTTGTAACGGTTGTCGGCATGACCTTTCACCCAAACAAACTTCAGCGTGTGCTGGGTAGAAAGATTGTAAAACTTAACCCAAAGGTCTTTGTTTTTTTTGCCGCCGGAAAAATTGGTGGCCAGCCATTTGTTCAGCCATCCTTCCTTCACCGCCTTCACTACGTACTGGCTGTCGGAGTAAACGGTAATATGAAGTCCTTTTTTTTTCATGGCTTCCAGGCCGGCGATCACCGCCATCAGTTCCATGCGGTTGTTGGTGGTTTTTCTGAATCCCTGTGAGAGCTCCTTCATTTTGTTTCCGGCCATCAAAACCACCCCATAACCTCCCGGGCCGGGGTTGCCTCTCGACGATCCATCTGTGTACATGATTACTTCCTGCATAATAAGTTTATAGTTTGTGGTTGGTAGTTTATAGTTGGCGTAATGGTTTCAAAAGTTCTTTCGGCTTCGGCCCGCCTGCGTAAGCAAAGAAGGTTATGCGAAAACTAACTACCAACCACAAACTATAAACTACAAACTCTCTTACACTTGAAACACTCCTGTCTTAAATTCATTCATCACCGGCTGGTGATTGGCCGCATTGATGGCTTCGGAGATCACTGCCCTTGTTTGCAGCGGATCAATAATATCATCTACCCACAGCCTTGCGGCCGCATAATAAGGAGAGGTTTGCCTTTCGTACCGGCTTTTGATTTCGTTCAATAGCTCGGCTTCTTTTGCTGCCGAAATGGTTTCGCCCTTGGCTTTCAGGGCCGCCACCTGGATTTGCAATAAGGTTTTTGCGGCCTGGTCGCCGCCCATTACGGCAATTTTTGCCGTGGGCCAGGCATAAATAAACCGCGGGTCGTACGCCTTGCCGCACATGGCGTAGTTGCCGGCTCCGTAGGAGTTGCCGACGATGATCGTGATTTTTGGCACCACCGAATTGGCGACTGCGTTCACCAGCTTGGCTCCGTCTTTGATAATACCCGCCTGCTCGCTGCGGCTGCCCACCATAAAACCGGTTACATCCTGCAAAAACACCAGGGGAATTTTTTTCTGGTTGCAATTCAAAATAAAGCGGGCGGCTTTGTCCGCACTGTCGTTGTAGATCACGCCGCCCATTTGCATCTCGCCCTTTTTGGTTTTTACAATCTTTCTTTGGTTGGCCACAATGCCCACGGCCCAGCCATCAATGCGGGCATAGCCGCATACAATGGTTTTGCCGTAATCTTCTTTGTATTGATCAAATTCAGAACTGTCCACGATGCATTTAATCACCTCCACAATATCGTAAGGCTTGCCGTCCGCCGGAAAAACAGAATAAATTTCGTTTGCATTTTTCTCCGGTTTTTTTGACTTGATACGGTCAAATCCGGCTTTTTTATTTTCACCTATTTTGTCAATAATCCTTTTTACCTGGTCCAGGCATTCTTCTTCTGTTTTGAACTTATAATCCGCAATGCCGGAAATTTCAGTATGTGTAACAGCACCGCCCAGCGTTTCGGTATCTACATCTTCGCCAATGGCGGCTTTTACCAAATACGGTCCTGCTAAAAAAATAGAACCGGCCCCTTCCACCATCAAGGTTTCGTCGCTCATGATGGGCAAATAAGCGCCACCGGCTACACAAGCACCCATGACCGCGGCAATTTGCACAATGCCCTGGGCGCTCATTTGTGCATTATTGTAAAAGATGCGGCCAAAATGTTCTTTATCGGGAAAGATCTCATCCTGCATGGGCAGGAAGACGCCGGCGCTGTCCACCAGGTAAATAATGGGCAGGTTGTTTTGCATGGCAATTTCCTGCATGCGCAAATTCTTTTTCCCCGTAATGGGAAACCAGGCGCCTGCTTTTACGGTTTGGTCGTTGGCCACAATAACACATTGCCGGCCGCTTACATAACCTACACCGGCAACCGTGCCCCCTGCCGGGCACCCACCCTGTTCTTCGTACATTTCAAAACCAGCAAAAGCCCCAATTTCAATGAAGGGCGAATCCGGATCGGTTAAGTACGAAATGCGTTCCCGGGCCGTGAGCTTTCCTTTTTCTTTTTGTTTGGCAATGGCTTTTTTACCACCGCCCTCATAAATTTTTTCCAGGCGGTTGTTTCTGGCCTTGAGTAAATCCTTCATGGAAGGAGCAGCTTGCAAATCGTTGGTACCCATCAAACAAAGATAGGAGGGAGGCGTGAATGGCAAAGGGCCGGCAGCAAACCCAATCAGGATGGGCGCGAGGCCGACCAACCGGTTTTGTAAGACCCGAAAGGCTGGTGCCGCAGGTTTCGTTTATTCGTCCACCCAGGCATCATTGCTTTTTTCGGGGTGCGTTTACCGGGCTCGGCCGTTTTTTGGCTACCGAACGGTTTGCACAATCGCCGGGTACAATGGTTCGTTATTTGCAGAATATTAGTTGTACTGTTTAAAAGTGGAGGTTATGCCGGACAAGTTCTTACCCTTTAAAATACGCAGAGTAACCGGAGTTCTTTTTTTTCTAACAGCGCTCAGCCTTGCCAGCCATGGCCAGTATTTTGGGCGGAACAAAGTGCTGTATCAAAATTTTGATTTCAAGATAGAACAAACACCGCATTTTGAAATTTATACCTACCTCAACAACGAGGCGCAAAAACAACGGTTTGCCCAAATGTGTGAGCAGTGGTATCTCATGCATCAGAAGGTCTTGCGGGATACTTTTTACGAACGCAATCCCCTCATTATTTATAACCATCATGCCGATTTTCAACAAACCCGGGCCATTGAAGGACCAATAGACGTGGGCACGGGTGGCGTAACGGAAGGTTTGAAAAACAGGGTGGTGCTGCCCTTTATGGCCTCCAACGCCCAAACCGATCATGTGCTGGGACATGAGTTGGTGCACGCCTTTCAATACCACCTGGTCAAAGATTCTTTTTCGCTGGGCGCCTTGAACAACCTGCCGCTGTGGATGGTAGAAGGCATGGCCGAATACATGTCCACCGGGTACATAGATGCCAATACGGCCATGTGGCTGCGCAGTGCGGTACAGGCGAACAAACTGCCGACGCTAAAAGATTTGACCACCCGGCCGGATCTGTATTTTCCCTACCGGTGGGGACAGGCTTTTTGGGCCTATGTAACGGCCCATTACGGCGATACGGCCATCCGGAGTTTGTTCATGCAAACGGCCCGCTTTGGCTACGATGCGGCCATCAAACAGCTTTTTAAAATAGATGAAAAGGAATTTTCCAAGCGATGGCAGGAGGCCATCCGCAGCGCCTTTGCTCCGTATCAAAAAAACACACAGGCCGCAGCGGTGGGCAAAAGCCTGATCAACAAAGAAAACGCCGGGGAGCTGAACATCGTGCCGTCCATCAGTCCTGATGGAAAGCACCTTGCTTACTGGACGGAGAAAAACCTGTTTTCTCTGGACCTGTATATTGCCGATGCCGCCACGGGCAAGCATGCCACCCGCATCACAAGAAGTTCTTTCAACGCACACATCGATCAATACAGTTCGTATGAGTCGTCGGTGGCCTGGTCGCCGGACAGCAAGCGGCTGGCCTTTGTGGCGTTTGCAAAGGGCCGGAACCGCTTGATCATTTCCAATGTTGCGGGCAAGGCGGAAGAAGAAATTGACCTGCCCGGCGTTGAAGGGTTTCTGAGCCCCGCCTGGTCACCGGATGGAAACACCATTGTGGTCACCGGGATGGTGCAGGGGCAAAGCGATTTGTATGCCTACAACTTGAAAACCCGGTCTGTGAAACAATTAACAAAGGATCGCTATTCAGACATGCTCCCGGCTTTTTCCCCCGATGGAAAATGGATCGCTTTTTCAACCGACCGGCTCAGTATTGAAAAAACAAAACAGGAACATAATTTCTGGCACAACATTGCCCTGTTGAATATGCAAACCGGCACTGTTACCAACCTCGATTTTTTCCCCGGCGCCAATAACTTGAACCCGGTTTTCGCAAACGATCACTTATTGTATTTTCTTTCCGACCGGGATGGTTTGCGCAACCTGTATGCTTATGATCTGGCCTCGAGGCAGGTTTTTCAACTCACCAATCTTTTTACAGGCATTGCCGGTATTACCTCCTATGCGCCGGCCATTAGCGTTTCCCCGCTAACGGGCCAGGTGGTTTACAGCTATTATGCCAACCGCGACTATACCATCTACACGGCCCCGGCTTCGGCATTCACCCCATCGCCGGTTGATCCCGGCAGCGTGAATATGCAGGCCGCTATGCTGCCGCCTTTTACAAGGCAGGGGCCAAACTTGGTGCAGGGCAATTTGGAAAACCCGCCGCAGTTGGCCGCCTCTCAAATCACACCGCGGGAAGTACCGTACCGGCCAAAGTTTCAGCTGGATTATATCGGCAATACAGGAGTGGGGATTCAAACGGGCGGCTTTGGAACCGGACTGGCGGGTGGCATCAACGGCATTTTCAGCGACATGCTGGGAAACCACCAGATGTTTGGCGCCCTTTCGCTGAGCGGAGAATTGGTTGACGTGGCCGGCCAGTTTGCCTATCTCAATCAAAAACACAGGGTCAACTGGGGGGCGTCTTTATCGCACATTCCCTACTTGTCCGGGGCGCAGTATTTGTTTTCCGATACGCTTCGAAACAAGGCCGGCGACAGCATGAAGGTGCTGAACTCTGCCTTGGACCTGCTGCGAACTTTTGAAGACCAGGCTTCTTTGTTTGCCTTTTATCCTTTTTCCACCATACGAAGGCTGGAAGCCGGTGCCTCCTTTGCCCGCTATTATTACCACCTGGATCGGTATTCGGATTATTACGATTCCACAGGTGCCGTTTATCTGGGCAGCGCCAAAGAACGGCAGCCCACCCCCGGCG
>JAEVYV010000100.1 GCA_023392575.1 Bacteroidota bacterium
AGAAACGACCGGTCGGAGAAGTGATCAACGTACTGGATGCCGAGGATGTGAACGATGTGGCCATGAAGGAGATCCTGTTGGAAAACGGCTTTCCGATAGCGTTCCCGGACGAAGTTTTGGAAGAAGCCACCCGGATTCCGGATACCATTTCCAAAGAGGAAATCAAGAAGCGAAAAGACTTCCGGGACGTACTGACCTTTACCATCGATCCCATTGATGCAAAGGATTTTGACGACGCCCTTTCGATCCGGGTGTTGAAAAACGGCAACTACGAAATAGGCGTACACATTGCCGACGTAAGCCATTACGTGCAGCCCGGTACGGCTTTGGATGAAGCGGCCTATCAAAAAGCCACTTCCGTTTACCTGCCCGACCGGGTAAACCCCATGCTGCCGGAGCACATTTCTAATTTTTTGTGCTCTTTACGGCCGCACGAAGACAAGCTGACCTTTTCAGCCGTTTTTCAAATGACGCCCAAAGGCCAGATCAAACAATACTGGATCGGCAGAACGGTGATCCACTCCAACCACCGGTTTACCTACGAAGAAGTGCAGGAAATTATCGAACAGGAAGATGGTTTGTACCGGGATGAAATTCTGCTGCTCAACAGCATTGCGCAACGCTTGCGCAAAAAACGCTTTGATACCGGCGCCATTAATTTTTCCAGCACGGAGGTTCGCTTTAAGCTGGATGAAAACGCCAAACCCATTGGCATTGTGGTAAAGGAAAGCAAGGAAGCCCACCAGCTGATTGAGGAATTTATGCTGCTGGCCAACAAATACGTGGCCGAGAACGTTTCCAAAATAGAAGTCAATAAAAAACCGCTGCCCTTTCCCTACCGGGTGCACGACTTGCCTTCCGAGGAAAAGCTATTGCCCTTTATGGCTTTTGCCCAAAAGTTTGGGCACAAGTTTGATACTTCGTCGCCGGAAAAAATTGCCGAGTCGTTCAACACCATGCTCAAGGATGTGGCAGGCAAGCCCGAACAGCATGTGTTGGAGCAATTGGGCATTCGCACCATGGCCAAAGCCGTGTACACCACCGAGAACATTGGACACTACGGTTTGGGCTTTGAAAACTATTGCCATTTTACTTCGCCCATTCGCCGCTACCCCGATATAATGGTGCACCGGGTTTTGGAAGAAGTGATCAATAAAGAGCTGCGGCCCGATAAAAAAATGGAACAAAAGTGCAAACATTGCAGCGAACGGGAGCGGGCTGCCATGGATGCCGAACGGGCTTCCAACAAGTACAAGCAGGTAGAATACATGCGGGGCTTCCTCGGCGAGGAGTTTGAAGGCGTGATCAGTGGAGTGGCTGCCTTTGGGTTTTGGGTGGAAACCATTGAACACAAATGCGAAGGACTGGTAAGCATTACCAGCCTCGCGGAGTACGATGAATTCCGCCTGGTGGAAACCGACTATAGTTTGGTGGGCATGCGCAGCGGAAGAAAATTCCGGATGGGGGATAAGGTGACCATAAAAGTGATTGCGGCCAATTTGGAAAAACGGCAATTGGATTACGAATGGGTGCTCACTGCCATGCTGGAAGAGCCGGGCCAGCAAAAAACAAAACAAAAACGAAAAAAGAAAAGAACCGAAGAATAATGCACACGTTTGAAGAGCTATCAAAATTATTTACAGAGAACTTTGCTGCCGAACACTTTCCACAGGAGCCCCAATCGCTGTATGAGCCAAACCGCTATTTTTTGCAATTGGGCGGAAAAAGAATCAGGCCGGTATTATGCCTGATGGGAAACGAGTTGTTTGATGAGATCAACAGCGATTCCTGGAAGGCCGCAACCGCCATTGAGCTGTTCCACAACTTCAGCCTGATTCACGACGATATAATGGACAACGCACCCTTGCGGCGCGGCATGCAAACCGTGCATGAAAAATTCGGGGCCAGTACGGCTATTTTAGCCGGAGATGTGATGTTGGTGGCGGCCTACGATTACCTCAATAAAATTTCAGGCAAATACGCGGCATCCATCATTGGCCTGTTTAATAAAACGGCCCGGGAGGTGTGTGAAGGCCAGCAACTGGATATGGATTTTGAAAAAACCGATTGTGTGGCCTACCAGGAATATTTGAACATGATCAGCCTGAAAACCTCTGTTTTATTGGCGGCCAGTTTAAAAATGGGAGCCGTTCTGGGCGGGGCATTGGAGCGAAATCAAAACCTGATTTATGAGTTTGGCAGAAAACTTGGCTTGGCCTTTCAGGTGCAGGATGATTATTTGGATGCCTTTGGCGATCCGAAAAAATTTGGCAAGCAGGTGGGCGGCGACATCAAGGCCAATAAAAAAACCTTTTTGCTGATCCATGCCCTGGAGGCGGCTGCCCCGCACCAGAAACAAGCGTTGGAACAGCTTTTAAAAAGCAACGATGCCAATAAGGTACAAGCCGTTTTGTCCATTTTTAAGGAATGCAAGGTGGATGAGTGGGCCCGGGAGCTTAAGGAAAAATACATGCAGGAGGCCTTCGGTCACCTGGAAGACATTGCGGTGCTCTCAAAAAGAAAAGAGCCGTTAAAACAACTGGCTCTTTCTCTGATCCAAAGGGAATATTAGGTTAGATATAAGTTGTGCTGATGTCAAACCCCATCGCTACACAGGAAATAATGATTCCAAGGTCTATTAAAACACTCAGAGCAAATACGGGGATGGTGATTTTTGTAGGCATGGCCGCCAGGTTGGTTACCAGCGACATTCCCATGGCCACAAGAGCCAGTACAAAAAGGGTGATGTTGGTGCCGGCCAACAACACGGCCAGCACGGTCAGCGGTGTTAAAATACAGCCATGACCAGCCAGAATGATGCCTAACCAAAGCAGGCGGTTTTGTTCCTGCCCCTTACACCAATCGATGAATTTTTTGAATAAAGATGGAGACGCAGCGCTTTTCGTATACGTTGTGGAAATAGATTGATTCAATGTAGTTGTTGCCATTTCTTTTCGTTTTGTTGCACAAATTTCGCCCGCAACAAACAGGCAGGATATGACTGTCATGATCCTTAAAACTGATTTTTGTCAGTTTTGATTTGAGTCATTTGCCAAAAACTTCTGCAACAACTGCCGCCCACAATTGTTTTTTTTCTATTTTAACCGCTTTAAACAGCTGTTGATGGCAAATCAATTATTTAGAAAAAAATCAATAGAGCAGATTAAAAAGGATTATGATGCAGCCGAAGCACACTCCGGAGGGCACTTAAAAAAGGTATTAGGTGCCTGGGACCTGACTTTTTTAGGGATTGCCGCTGTGATTGGAGCCGGCATCTTTTCCACCATTGGCAATGCAGCCTACAACGGCGGGCCCGGCGTTTCCATTTTATTTGTCATCACAGCTATTGCCTGCGGATTTTCGGCCCTGTGCTATGCCGAGTTCGCCAGCCGGGTGCCTGTTTCGGGCAGCGCCTATACCTACTCCTACGTTACGTTTGGTGAGATTGTGGCCTGGATCATTGGCTGGGCCCTGATCCTTGAATATGCCATCGGCAACATTGTGGTGGCCATTTCGTGGAGCGGCTACTTCAACAACCTGCTGGTGAATTTGTTTCATATTCATTTGCCCGATTGGATGGTGGTGGATCCCATGACGGCAAAAAATGCGTACTCCGAAGCGACAACGGCCCTGGCCTCCGGAGCCCTGGCAAACGGCCGAACGGTTGAAGACTACCGCTTTGCCGTAGATGCCTGGAACAACGCACCGGTAGTGGCAGGGTATAAAGTATTTTTCAATCTTCCCGCTTTTATCATCGTTGTATTAATTACCTGGCTGGCTTACATCGGGATTAAAGAAAGCAAAAAAACAGCCAATGCCATGGTGCTGTTCAAGATCGGCGTGATCATTTTTGTGATCGTGGCCGGGGCGTTTTTTGTGGATGTGAACAATTGGACTCCCTTTCTGCCCAATCGTTTTGAAGGAGTGCTTCGGGGCGTTTCCGCCGTGTTCTATGCCTACATCGGGTTCGACGCCATTTCCACCACGGCGGAAGAATGCAAAAATCCCCAGCGGGACATGCCCAAGGCCATGATTAATTCCCTGCTCATTTGCACGGTCCTGTACATCTTAATAGCCCTGACGCTTACCGGCATTGAGAATTATGCCAATTTCAAAGATGTGAGTGATCCGCTGGCCTTTGTTTTTGAAAAAAGGGCTCCCTGGATAGAAACGGTGGTTTCGGTCAGCGCCGTTATTGCGACCACCTCCGTATTGCTGGTGTTTCAGTTGGGCCAGCCCCGCATCTGGATGAGCATGAGCCGCGATGGTTTGTTGCCCAAAAAATTTCAAAAAATCCATCCCAAATACCAAACGCCTTCTTTTGCCACCATCGTCACCGGTGTGTTGGTGGCTATTCCTGCTTTGTTTATTGAAGACGTCATCGTTACCGATCTGACCAGCATCGGCACTTTGTTTGCCTTTGCCCTGGTCGCCGGCGGCGTGCTTTTGCTGCCAAGGATTGAAAAACAGCCAGGACGGTTTTCTTTGCCTTATATCAACGGCCGGTTTATCATTCCGGTTGTCGTGGCTTTGTTTATTTATGTTTTCCGCAGCCGCATAAAAGAAGGCCTTTTGAATTTTGGTAACGAAAACCATCAGGAGGTGTTGTTCCTGTTGTTTGTGCTGGTGGCAATCGTTATGGCCATCCTTAGCTTTCTCAAGCAATTTTCCTTCATTCCCATCATGGGGGTTTTGTTTTGTCTGTATTTGATGGTGGAAATTCCGGCCAACAGCTGGTTGGTGTTTTTCGGCTGGATGCTGCTGGGTTTGATCGTGTATTTCCTGTATGGCTATCGAAACAGCAGGCTAAGGAGCAACAGCTAGCGCCGGCAATGGAAGAACTGCCGGTCCGGATAGAAATTGAGCATTTGCGGAGCGGCAATGCGTCTTAATTTTGCAGCCATGAAGTATCAGATTGGCGACAAGATAATTGTGTTGCATTCCAACGAGGAAGGAGAAGTGATCGACATCATCAACGATAAAATGGTGATGATCGAGGTGCGGGGCGTGAAGTTTCCGGCATACATGGACCAGATCGATTTTCCCTATTTCAAACGCTTTACAGAGAAAAAGCTGTTTCCTCCAAAAAAGGAAAAAAAATACGTAGAGGACGTGAAGAAGGAAAAAGAAGTGGTGAAAAAGATTGCCGATGGCGTGTGGCTTTCCTTTCTCCCCAAATTTGAAACCGATGAATTTGGCGACGATGTGGTGGTGGAATTAAAGCTGCACCTCATTAACCGCACCGAGAAAGCCTATAATTTTAATTACTACCTGCAGTTTTTTGGCAAATCGGAGTTTGAGATACGCAACGAGATTCCCTCTTTTGGTGATTTTTACCTGCACGATATTCCGTTTGAAGACATAAACGACAGTCCCAGTTTTGCCTTTGAATTTTCTTTGCTGCATCCCGACAAAACCAAGGCGGACTATTATGAGGCTTCCCTTCGGCTGAAGCCCAAACAGTTGTTCGATCGGATTGAAGAACTCAAGCAAAAAGGCGAAGCAACCTTTGCGTACAAGCTTTTTGAACACTATCCCAATAGGCCCTTCGATGAAACAATCGATTTGCTGCCCCCGGCCAAGGGTACCAAAGTGTATAGTTTGAAGGACATTCGAAAGCACCTGCAACCGGCGCGAACCGTAGTGGATCTGCACATTGAAAAACTCTCCGATAGCTGGAAGCATTTATCCAATGCCGAAATATTGAACATGCAATTAAAGGAGTTTGAAAAATGGTATGAACTGGCGGTGGCACACCGGCAACCGCAATTGATCATTATTCACGGCATCGGCAGTGGAAGATTGCGTGATGAAATTCACGACATCCTGCGCATGAAAAAAGAAGTGAAGTCTTTTGTGAACCAATACCATCCCTCTTTTGGCTACGGCGCTACGGAAATTTATTTCCAGTATTAATGCAACGCTGTCGTTTCCTTTTGTGTCAAAGTCGAAAACGAATATGAGAAAATGGCTGTTGGCTTTTCTCTTGCTGGCCGCATTGTCGGCCTGTGATAAGGAAAGATTTGAAAAGCAAATAGAAGGGAATTACACGGGCAGTTTTCAAAGAACAGCGCCAACGGGTCCTTATCCGGTGCAACAGGTTTCCCTGCACTTGAACGATAATAGTTTTTCGGGTCAGTCCAGCAATGCCCGGCAGCCTGCCCTTTGCCACGGCCGTTGGGAGGCCGGCAGCAGTGTGATTGATTTTCACAACAGCTGTGTGTGGACGGCTGATTTTGACTGGACCCTTATTTTGAACGGAACCTTCAGGTACGAACTGAACGGCACCCGGTTAAAGATGTGGAAGAAGACAGGGGACATAACCGACACGTACGAATTGACAAAAATTCCATAAACACCTCGGGATGCAATGGAGCCGGGACTTTTGAGTTTAACATCCTTGCCCGGTTTTTACATTTAACTTTGCGCCAACTGCAGGCTGCGCTATCGATTCTGTCGTCCTGGGCTTGCCAAAGGACGCAGGGTAGGAAAGTCCGGACAGCATAGAGCAACACACCGGCTAACAGCCGGCTTCTTGCTTCGGCAGGAACGAGACAGTGCCACAGAAAATAACTACTTCTGCTTTTGCGGGAGAAAAGATGAAAATGTGGGGTAAGAGCCCACGGCTTTTGTTAGTAATAGCAATTGCGGGTAAACCTTGTGTGCTGAAATGCCAAATATACCAACGCCTGAGGGCTGCTCGTCCGATGTTGGGTGGGTAGGCAGATACATTCCGGCAGCAATGCCGGGAGCAGATAAATGATAGCACTTTCGCGGACAGGACAACTGTTCCCGAAGCACAGAATCCGGCTTACAGGCCTGCAGTTTTTATTTATGCACTGACAATGAGCACCGGTATTTTTAACTGGTGTCTGACCGCATTGATGGTTTCGCCATACAAAAAATCCTTCACGCCGCTGTGGCCATGTGCCCCAATGATCAAAATATCGGCATGCGCTTCTTTGGCCAGACGGGTAATTTCCTTTGCGCGGTCTTTAAATCCAAGCTTGCTGTCGGCATCAATTCCTTTTTCTTTTACATAAGCCACGTACCGGTTTAGCTTCTCCTGATCCTGACGGGTTTCGTAATCATCGGCTTCGTTGCCCAGTAAACGGGCGGAGGCGCTTTCCACAATATGGATGAAGGTGATTTTCGATGCCTCGCCGGCCTGTCCCAGTGCCGAAGCAAGCAGTTGCTGGTCCTGTTCGCTAAAATCAATGGCCACGGCAATGTTTTTATACGAGGGAACGCTGAGTTCGCCAATGACGGCAGGCACCTTGGTGTGTACTTCCACAGAAACATTCTTGGGTTGTTTTTTCAGCAAGGGATAAACCAGCGTGACGATGAGCAAACCAATAAAAAACAATCCTCCTGCAACGATTGTGATCTCCCAAAATATATTTCCGTTGGAAGCAAAATAATCCTTTGTTTCGCCAATAACCATTCTCAGATTCAGGTACACCAAGATGGCGGTAATCAGCCAGGCAAGCACCTGTACGATGGGTTTTATGGCAAACACCCCCATTTTTTCCTTGTCGCTTACAAAATGAATGAGCGGAATAATGGCAAAGCCCAATTGAAGGCTTAAAATAACCTGGCTAAGCACCAATAGGCTGTCAATGTTTTTTTCGCCATTGATGGCAATGACAATAAAGGCCGGAGCAATAGCCACCAGCCTCGTCAACAAACGCCGCATCCAGGGATTGATCCGAATGTGCAGGTAGCCTTCCATCACAATTTGACCGGCCAGTGTCCCGGTAACGGTGGAGCTTTGGCCAGCAGCGATCAGGGCGATGGCAAAAAGCGCTGGCGCCAGCTCCGAACCCAGCATGGGTTTTAATAACTCATGGGCGGTTTTTATCTCCGCCACATCGGTTCGTCCGGTTTTAAAAAATACTGTGGCCGCCAACACCAGTATGGCTGCGTTTACAAAAAACGCCATGTTCAGGGCAATGGCGCTGTCGGCAAAGTTTAGCTTGAGGGCCCGCTTGATTCCCTTCTCATCCCGTTTGATTTTCCTGGTTTGCACCAGGGCCGAGTGCAGGTAAAGGTTGTGGGGCATGACCGTAGCGCCAATAATTCCAATGGCTATATACAGGGCCGTATCATTGGGAATGCTGGGCACAAAGCCCTCGGCTACCTCTCCCAAATCGGGTTTTGCAATGAGGATCTGAATCAAAAAGGAAAACCCGATCACGGCAATCAGCGCAATAATAAAGGCTTCCATTTTGCGCATGCCCAGTTGTTGCAGCAACAGCAACAAAAATGTGTCTAAAATGGTGATGGAAACAGCCCAAAGCAAGGGCATGCCGGTTAGCAATTGTATGCCTATGGCCATCCCCAGTACTTCGGCCAGATCGGTGGCGGCAATGGCTATTTCGGCCAAAACATACAAACAGATATTGATGGATTTGGGATACGCTTCCCTGTTGGCCTGCGCCAGATCCCTGCCCCTGACAATCCCCAGGCGGGCCGATAAGCTTTGAAGAAGCAGGGCCATTAAATTGCTCATCAACAAAACCCAGATCAGCGTATAGCCAAACTGGCTGCCCCCGGCCAGATCGGTTGCCCAGTTTCCCGGATCCATGTAGCCAACGCTCACCAGGTAGGCCGGGCCAAAAAATGAAAGCACTTTTCTCCAAACCGGTTTGGATGGGTTGGTTGTGTCTACACTTTGGTGCACTTCGCTCAAAGAGGCATCGTTAAACGTTCTGTTCATAGCGGACAAATATGTTTTTGGCTAGCTGTTCACTAACGGTTGTGGTGGCCGTTTTGATTTTTAACTCCAGCGAACGATCAAATTCAAAATGTTTTTTTATTTCCAGCCTGGTTCCGATGCCAATGTTTTTGTGTTGTAGCAGCTCCAGCATTTCTACAGACTGGTTGGTGACCTGGCAAACCTCGGCGGGTTGTTGCAAGGGCAGCTGGTCCAAAGAGATTTTTTTAATGTTTCGGATCTTTCCCTTACTGTCCGGAATGGGATCGCCATGAGGGTCAAAAGGAGGAAAGTCCAGGTAGGCATCCAGGCGGTCAATGAGCTTTTTACTGCTTACATGTTCCAGTTCTTCGGCCAGTCCGTGTACCTCATCCCATCCGAATTTTAGTTTTTCCGAGAGAAAATATTCCCACAGCCGGTGCCGCCGGATGATGCCCAGGGCAATTTTTTTGCCTTCGGCGCTCAACGAAAAACCATAATACGGTTTGTAGTGCAGCAGTTTTTTGTTGTCCAACTTCTTCATCATGTCGCTGACAGAAGCGGGTTTGGTTTGCAGCTTTTCGGCCAGCAGGTTGGTGGTAACAGTGCCCTCGGTTTCCTGCAGGTGAAAAATTGTTTTCAGGTAATTCTCTTCACTGGTTGTATAATTCAAGGCTGCCTAATTTAAAGTTTAGACAAATCTAAATTATTTTTTTCAACAATCTGCTTTCAGGATATTAGCGCTAATTGCGTTATTTTACACGTAAATACGAGTTATGCACCGGGTAGGCTTTGTTTTGGTTTGTTGTATTTTTTGGGCGTGTAGCAATAGCAAGGAAGGAAAGGCAGAACAGGAAAAGGGCTTTAGT
>JAEVYV010000104.1 GCA_023392575.1 Bacteroidota bacterium
CCACATCGGTGTAGCTGGAACGAACATTAAAGCTTGCATTGGGCTGCGGCACCACAGTGATGCCGGCATCCGTACTTTGCTCATCGGGCTGATGTTTGTAGCTCACTCGGATACCCCCAATGCGCAAGACGCCGGTCTTAGTGGGCACCAGGGTGTAGGTAATGTTTTGAATGGGCTGTAGCCGTCCATCAATAACCGCATTTCCCTGATAGATATTGGGCCCGCTGATCAGGCGGCAGCTGTCAAACACAGGAGTGGTGGCCGCCACAACCTCCGACGGCTCGGCAACAATGTATTGGACCTGAAAAGCAGTACCCACTACTATGGGCTGCGCAGGCACGATCACTTCTATCTTTTGCGACCAGCCCCAAAACGGCAGAAGAAAAAATAAAATAAGCCCAACAACCTTCATGGCTAGCGAATATAGCGGGTGAATGGTTACCGCCGCTTTCCATTTGACCAACGGAACGCGGCTGGTACGGCTGGTTACAGATCGCCCAGTTGCGGCCGCATGATGATGTCTTCCACCACGGCTTTTAACGATAGCTGGGAGGCGGCATACACCATTTTGGCTATGTCTGCTGCGTCCATAAGCCGGTCTTCGGCAACGCCACTGCCCTTCCACGAATCGGTGTACACGGCGCCGGGGAGCACCGCTGTGACTTTAATGCCATGGGGCTGCAGCTCGTGCCTCAAATTTTTGGTAAGGCCCAGCAAAGCGTATTTGCTAATGCCATAGGCGCCACCGCCCGGGTAGGCAGCCAGGCTGGCGATGGAGCACATGTTGAAAATATGGCCGCTCTTTTCGGCCTTCATCCTGGGCAGCAAGGTTCGGGTGATGTGGTAGGCGCTGTACAGATTTACTTCCATCATTTGCTCCAAAGCCCCGTCCGGCTCATCAGACACATTGCCCTGCACAAAACTTCCTGCGTTATTCACCAGTACATCTACCGAGGCCGCATTGGTCAAAACCCATTCGGCGAACAACACGGCCTGCTGCTTTTTGCCCACGTCCATGGGTTTGCCATCAATGGCAACATTTGGAAATTGCGTTTTGAGTTCTTCAATGGTTTGCGCCAGGCTGGCTTCGTTTTTTGAACACAGGTAAAGATCATAACCGTGCAAGGCAAACATCTGCGCAATGGCTTTTCCTATTCCCCGGGAAGCTCCTGTAATAACAGCATTCATTTTGTTCCGTAATTTTGAAGTCTTTCTTTACAAATCTAGTTCTCTATTCTTTAGGACCCTACATGAAGTATACGCACTTGTTTTTTGACCTGGACCACACATTATGGGATTTTGACGCCAACGCCAGAGCCACCTTGCAAAAACTGCACATTGATCTGGATCTTGTGAGCAAGGGCGTTCATGATTTTGAACTCTTTCACAAAAACTATTTGCAGCACAATGAAAAACTATGGGCCCGTTACCGCAACGGGTACATCAAACAAGAAGAGCTGCGGCTAAAAAGAATGTGGCTCACCCTGCTGGATTTTAAAATTGCCGACCAGGCGCTGGCCATGCAGTTGAACGAACTTTTCCTACAGCTGCTGCCGGCAAGAACCATCCTGTTTCCCGATACAAAAGAAGTGTTGCAATACCTGAGGGACAAAGGCTACCAGCTGCACCTTATTACCAACGGGTTTGAAGAAACCCAGCGCAGCAAACTGAAGCACAGCGGCCTGAGTATTTTTTTTAAAGAAATCATTACTTCGGAAAGTTCCAACAGCCTCAAACCCCGCAAAGAAATTTTTGATTTTGCACTAGCCAAGGCAAGGGCCCATGCCAGGGAAAGCATTATGATCGGCGACAGCCTGGAAGTGGATATTGCCGGAGCCATGAATGCAGGCATGGACCAAATACATGTGAATTATAGTGAGGCGCCACAGGACATTAAGCCTACCTACACCATAAAGGCCTTAAAAGAGCTGGAAGAAATACTATAAAAAAGTCCCGCCGCGGCGGGACTTTCCTTCAATAGCAAGCAACATTAGAAGCCCTGGTACAATGCGTTTTCTTCATGATGCACTTGCCTGTGTCTTTTTTGATTGTTTTTTTGTGGTTGTTCGTATTGAGCACTGTGGCTGTAACCGCAGCAGTGGTCAACAGGGCAACGCCGGCAACCAATAACTTCTTTTTCATGAAAAGCAATTGTTCCTTTAAGGTAGAGAAATTACACGAATTCCTAAACACGAATTACACCAATGGTGACGAATAAAAAGCCCGGAGGTCTTGAAACCTCCGGGGCTTTGTGCAGAGCTCATCCAATCGGCTCATATAATCAATCCTTTCAAATTCATTTCATCATTACCATTTGCCCAGAACCGTAACCCCGCCCTTTACCTTTTGGTTGATCTTTACCTCTACCTTAGTGTCCAGGGGCAACAACAAATCCACCCTTGAGCCAAACTTGATAAATCCCATTTCCTCGCCTTGCGCCACCTGATCGCCGGGCTTTAAATAATTGACGATACGCTTGGCCAGGGCGCCGGCAATCTGCTTCACCAGCATTTCCTTTCCGTGTTGCCGGTAAACCACCGAATGCCTTTCGTTGTCGGTGGATGATTTGGGATGCCAGGCTACCAGGTATTTGCCGGGATGATACTGGCTGTACAACACCTCGCCGCTTACCGGGTTTCTGTTGACGTGCACGTTCAGCGGACTCATAAAAATGGAAAGCTGCAGCCGCTTGTCCTTAAAGTATTCATCGGGCTGTACTTCTTCAATCACCACCACGGTACCGTCACAGGGAGCCACAATTACGTCTTCGCCCTTCGTGTAGGTTCGGTTGGGTATCCGGAAAAAAGAAAGAATAAAAATCAACAAGCCCACGATTGCCACGGCAATGAGCCAGCCAAGAACCGGGTAGCGGGGCATGATCAAAAGAACAGTCAGGGTAACAATCACCGCTGTGATAACGGTACTGAGCAAAATGGTCGGGAAACCTTCTTTATGTATTCTCATTCGTAAAATTGAAGGGCAAAATTAGGAAGAAGCCCACAGAGAACCGAAAGATTTCAGCCCCGGTGTGGCCGGCGTCTTCAAGCGGCCATTTGTATTTTTTTGCGGTACCCAAATCAACTGAAAACCGGCCGCCGGCAGCGCAAATCATTGACTTCAGGGCTTTCGGGAGGCCAGCTTTTCCGAAGAACGAATGAACTCGATGGCTTTTTCTACCAATTCATCCCGGTTCTCTTTAATCCCCGAGATGGTTCGTTTTATCTCCACATCCGGAACAATGCCAACCCTTTGCGTGGGCCTGCCGTCCGGGTACAAAATCCCAATGCCGCTAAACATGGTGTACAACCCGCCCGGCAGATAAAAACCCGAAACGTTTCCATCCGCTCCGGCTGTCGTGCTCCCCATGACAATGGCCTCGGGGGCGACGCGAAAAGCCATGGAATGAAACTCCCCCGAGCTTTGCGTTTCTTCATTAATCAAAATCACAACCTTGCCTTTGTAGTAATGTTTATTTTTTCCACCGGCATATAAAGGCCTTTTCAGATTAAACGATCCGGGGTAGTTCAGTTGGCCCACCGGAATTTTGGTAAAGGGTTTTCTTTTGGGCAATAATTTTTGGGCGATGGAATAAATGGGGAAATCGCCGGGATATTGCCGGTTGTCAATGATCAACCCGTCCGACCCCTCAAGCGCCTTGAACACACTGTCCACCTGCCCTTTCTTTATCTTACCCAGGTTTATATAGCCAATCCCGGGGCGGATAAAGAAAAAGCTGCTGTCCTTTTGATAGGCAAAGTCCGGCTCGTACATTTCAAACTTGTTGTCAGGAACATACCGAACGATCTTGGTATCGATCAACTGGCCCTCCCGAAGCACAGAAACAGACGAAACCGAATCGTCGCTCCGCAACAGGTACCGGGATAAATCTCTTAACTGGGTTGGATAATTAGAGGCGGGAAGATTGGCCAGGTTTTCGTTGATGATGTCTGTTACCTTTTTGTTGTTGATGGATTGAATGACATCGCCTAGTTGCAGATTGCTTGCCTGCGCCCTTTCCTCATTTAAAATCCGGCAAACGACCGCCTCATTGCCAACAAAAGTGATTTTTACCGGCGGGTAATAATTTCCTTTTTGCGCCAGCACCTTGTTGTTGCCCCAAACGTTGGCATGGGTATCGTGCACCCGGGCAATCAGTTGCTGCGCCGTCCACACATATTCTTTTTCGTTTTGCGCTGCTACAAATTTGGGTATGAATTCCGTCAGCACACCCTTCCAGTCTTCTCCGATCAGGTCTCTATACGGAAACCAGTATTGTATGAGGTTCCAGTACCGAAACAAACTTAAAAGCCGGTAGCCAGCATCGGGATAGGCGAACTGCCGGTACGCCTCTTCATGACGTACTAGGGGATTTTCCACCCCCCGCACCAGGTCCATATAGTATTGCTTGCCCTGATGGCGGTTGTTTTTTATATGCGTCAAGGCTGCGGCCAGTGCATCGCCCAATACAGCTTTGTCGTTTATCCAGTCCAGATCGGGTTTTAACACCGCTGTTTTCAGCAGCTTGTCGTTGCAGGACGGGCAGGGTGGCACAGGCCCCAATTTCTGGATCCATTGCAGCAGGGCCGTGTTCCGCTGCTCGGGGGACTGGGCGGACAAATAGGAAGGCAGAAACCGGAACAGTTCATAATCCCAATTGGCGTTGCCGGACGCAACGTAGGGATGATAGTATTTTAGAAAACCCCACAGCTTTCCCAGAAGCGACAGGCTTTCGATTTGAAACCCGGACAGGTTGCTGATCTCTATACCGGAACCTTCTTCAAACGCTGTGCCGTCCTGCAGGGCCTTGAACACGGGTTTTTCTATTTTGGCTACCTTATCCAAAGGGCGTCCGTCCACCAGTAAAGAAAAATCATCGGCCCAAACTTTTCCTTTCCCCACCAATAAAAATCCGAAGTAAATCACATGGGCATCTTCGGGC
>JAEVYV010000115.1 GCA_023392575.1 Bacteroidota bacterium
GAATACCCTGATCATGAGCAACAATGCGCCAGGGTTCGGGCACCTTAGTTTTAATACAACGGCTCCCGTGCTTACAAAAATTGGCTCCTTTGAATGGCAGTTAGTCGCTGGTATTTTACAAAATTCCGGTCTGTTGCCTCCTGATACCGCTCGAACATTCAACGGACAGCAACTTTATGACCCCAAAATGGAAAGTTCCCGCTATTTGAACGGAATGATAGTCACCTGGCAACCCAAATGGACAAAGGGGTTGTATTTGGGATTTTCCAGGGTTTTTTACCAATATAAATCTAATCTCAACACTTCGTTAAACGGATACCTGCCGGTTTTGAGTGCTTTTTTCAAGAGCAATTCTCAGGATGAAGACCCTTTTGGTAGAGATCAAATGCTCTCTGTTTTCTTGCGGTTGGTATTGCCCAAGGAAAAAGCCGAAGTATATGCGGAGTTTGGCAGAAACGATCATTCTCAAAACCTTTCTGACCTGATTCTGGAACCAGAGCATGCCCGCGCTTATGTACTGGGTTTGAGGAAAATTTTTTCGGAGAACGAAAGGCGGCCGTTTGAAGTGTTTATGGAATTAAGCCATTTACAAATGGCCAATACAGGTAGACTGAGGGCTTTGCCAACCTGGTACTTGCACCACCAGGTGCGGCACGGTTATACCCACCTGGGACAAGTACTGGGCGCCGGCATTGGGCCTGGGGGAAGCAGCCAGATCATCGGGCTGAACTGGCTGAAAGGCATGGAAAAGTTTGGCCTTAGCCTGGAAAGGGTGGTGCACAACAACGATTTTTATTACGATGCTTTTGAGCCTCAGCAAGATTTCCAAAGCCACTGGGTGGACCTTTCCTTTGGTCTGAATAAAAACTGGTACCAGAAACGCTTTATGTACGCGGCAAACCTGAACTGGATCCGCTCTTATAACTACCAATGGCAGTTTGATAAGAACCGGAACAATATCCAGGCAGGCCTGGCAGTTTCCTATTTTTTCTAAAAGCCGGCAAGAACATACCGGGCCGGCTGTGTAGGAAATCGTTCTACATGCTTACACCTGCTCTGTATTCAACACTTTCCACAACAGGTCTTTTAACTCCTGAATGTTTTTGTGCGTGACCGAGGAAATAAAAATGTGCGGAACGTCCGCAGGCAGTTCTTGTTCAATTGCTTGTTTTAATTCCTCATCCAGCATATCGCTTTTGCTGATGGCAATGATGAATTGCTTGTGCAATAATTCGGAGTTGTATTCTTCCAGTTCATTCACCAGTATTTCAAATTCTTCCCCGTGGTTTTTGCTGTCCGCCGGAATTAAAAACAACAAAACCGAATTGCGTTCAATGTGCCGGAGGAAGCGGTGGCCCAGGCCTTTTCCTTCGGCTGCACCTTCAATAATACCCGGCAGATCGGCCATGCAAAAACTTTTCCCCTCACGGTATTCTACCATGCCCAGTTGGGGGACAATGGTGGTAAAAGCATAATCCGCAATTTTGGGTTTGGCTGCGGTCATCACCGAAAGCAGGGTGGACTTGCCGGCATTGGGAAAGCCCACCAAACCCACATCAGCCAGCACTTTTAACTCCAGCACCTTCCATCCTTCCACCCCGGGCAGTCCGGGTTGCGCATGCTCCGGCGCCTGGTTGGTAGCGGTTTTAAAGTTCGTATTGCCCAGGCCACCTTTGCCGCCCGGCAGCCAGATTTTTTCCTCGCCGTCGTGCAAGATCTCCACTTCTTTTTCGCCGGTTTCTTCGTCCCGGGCAATGGTGCCCAGGGGGACTTCCAGTACAATATCTTTTCCGTTGCGGCCAGTGCGGTTGTTGTCTCCCCCTTTTTCTCCGTCTTCGGCCAGGATGTTTTTATGATACCGCAGGTGCAGCAGGGTCCACAGGTTGCGGTTGCCTTTTAAAATAATATGTCCGCCCCGTCCGCCATCGCCACCGTCGGGTCCGCCCATTGCCGTTAATTTATCTCTGCGGAAATGCTTGATGCCGGCGCCGCCGTGCCCACTTTTACAAAAGACCCTGATCTGGTCGACAAAATTGCTCTTCTCCAAAAGGTATTGTTTTTGCTATTGCACAAAGATATTGCCCCTAAAACCATTCTATGAAATCATACATTTTTACAGCAGCGGTTTTTTTGCTGGTGGCGGCGCAATCCTTGAAAAAAGAAAGCATGCCCTTGTGCATTCAGCAAAAAATAGACGAGATTAAAGAGCAACCCAAGTGGAATCCGCCGGCAGAAGTACACGAATACACGTATAACGGCAAACGGGTTTTTTATTTCAGCAGTAACTGTTGCGACCGCTACAACCAGGTGTTTGATGAAAACTGCGTCTACGTTTGTGCCCCCAGCGGCGGCGCCACGGGAAAGGGTGATGGCAAGTGCAGTGATTTTAGCACCCAGGCACAATATGTAAAACTCATTTGGAAAGATGACCGCGACAATCCGCTTAAAAAATAGGCACAGGGCCAAAATAAAAACGCCGGCTCAAAGACCGGCGTTTTGTCGGAGGGGTTAGGTTGGTTATTGAACCAACACCTTTTGGGTAAATACCGATTGTTTTTCTTTATCAAAGACCTTAACCAGGTAGGTTCCTCTTGCGTAGTTTTTGTTTATGGAAAGCGATTGCGTTTGGTCTTCCATGTTTACCGTAACCCTTTTTTGAACCACGCTGCGTCCCAGGGCATCGATTAGTTCCACAATGTATTCACCGTTTGGAATTTTATTGAATTGTACGGTGATGTTATTGTTGGTTACCGGGTTGGGGTATACGGCAATGAGGTGGGCAAACTTGTCGGCCGCAGCCACTCTGGTTAGTGGTACGCTTTGAAACTCGGACTTGAACGGGTGATTTCGCTTGGTGGAAAGATAGTTACTGTTGGCCAGGTCGGAGCTGCGGTAAATGCCGTTGGCGGCCGCATACGGAGCGGCGGTCCAGTCTTTTGGATTAACCACGTAGTACGCACTGCCATCCACGGCACTGCTCACCAGCAGCGAACCTTCCGCATCCACAACAGCGCCGTTCACGGTAAATTGTGCCGGCAGGTTTTTCACGGCGCCTAAATGGGTGGCTATCCTGGTTTCGGTATTGATCTTAAATAC
>JAEVYV010000124.1 GCA_023392575.1 Bacteroidota bacterium
GCCCGAACGCTCTCTGGCTCCAGGTTTCGGGCCGATATCACCACCAGCATGCGGCTGTCGGCCATGTAGGTAAGGGTGGTGACTTTGTTTTTTTGTTCGTGGTGTTCTATGGCCTTGCCCTCCATGAACTCAATGGTTTTGGTATAGCTTACGGTGTCTGCTTGGTCCTTCATCTTGTTCAGATAGGCTGTTTGGTACATGTCGGCGCCGGCCTTGCCGGCACAGTCGTACACGGTCACCCGAATATCGGTTTTGTTGTTTTTTTCATAATCGCCATGGGCCATGGCATAACCCATATCGGTGTTCATGCTCAGATTGGTGCGTTTAATGCCGTTCAGTTGGGCTGGAAGCCAGGAGGATAATTCGTCCAGGCCAAGGGGTGTCAGGCTGCTTAGCTCTTGCATTTTTTGAGCCACAGGATCTACCGGAGCGGCAACGGCCTTGACCTGGGCTTCTGGGTCTTTAGCAGTTTTTGAATCGCTATTGCAAGCCGTAAAAAAGACAAAAGCCGATAAAGCAAGGGGTAAAATTGTTTTCATATGCTATGTTTTAATTGCCTACGGAAAGCTGGTTTTTAAATTTAGGCTTAATAACCGGTAAAAGCAATAAAACAGGCGGAATTGCGTTTTTGCCCTGTTGATCTACTTCTACCCCATTTTTCTCTGAACAACCGGAATTTTATCATTATTCACAAACGCGTACTACGAATGAAACGGATCCTCATTTTTTGCAGCGCCTTAGCGGTACTGGCGGTTAGCCTGTCTTCCTGTGCCGCCACAAACAGAGATTGTCAGGGAGTAAAACACACCCGCTTAAAAAACGGCATCTACCTTTGATCCCTGTTTTTTTCTGATCATTGGCAATATCCACGGATATTGCTTTTTATTTTGTAGCCAAGAAAAGCTGTTTTTTATTGGCGGCCCTTTGTGTGGCCGGTTTTGTCAGGGCTCAGAATTTTCCCCAGGCCTTTTTGGGCCATTGGACCGGTGAGTTGCTCTGGCACCAGGCTGGCAAAAAAGAACCCCAAAAAATACAAATGCATTTGATTGTGCAACCCGCCGATACTGCGGGGCATTATACCTGGCAAATCGTTTACGGAGACAATAACCAGGACAATCGTCCTTATGTGTTAAAGCCGGTAGACACGGCCCGGGGGCACTGGGTTATCGACGAAAGAAACGGAATTGTGTTGGACCAATACTGGATCGGCAACCGGTTGAGCGGCGCCTTTCGGGTACAAACGTCCACCATTTTAAACAGCTATCGGGTAGAGGGGGACAGGCTGATGATTGAGTTTTTTAACCTCACCACAGAACCGGTGGGCAAAACAGGCGGAACCAGCAAGGACGTGCCGGTGGTGGAAAGCTTTGGCATCAAAAGTTTTCAGCAAGCCGTGTTAAGAAGAAGGGATGTGGAGAAAAGCTGACAAACCTCCGGGCTTTCAATCTTCATAAGGCACGGCCGTGGCTTGTGAACCTGACAATTATCCCCGCGCCTCAGTTACCTTTGCCAAAATTTTGAAAACGCCATGAGGTTTTTAATAGCTGTTCTTGTTGTTCTTGGTTTTATGGGCTGTTCGCCCAACAACGTCAAGGTTGATGATTCGCTGGGGAAGTATTTTAAAGAAAATAATGTCGATGGTTGTTTTGCCATCCTCAGTAACAGTACCGGAGCGTTTACCATTTACAATCTGGAGCGTTACCGCGATAGCGCTTACCTGCCGGCCTCCACTTTCAAGATCGTTAATGCCCTGATTGGATTGCAAACCGGCGTGATCACCAACGACAGCATGGTCATTAAATGGGATGGCCGGGTCCGCCCTTTTCCGGCCTGGAATAAAGACCTGAGCATGTACGAAGCGTTTAGGGTTTCTTCTGTGCCGTATTTTCAGGAAGTGGCCCGAAGAATTGGAAAGGATACCATGCAGCAGTGGCTGGATACCCTATCCTACGGCACCAAAAAAATCACTACCAAAATCGACACTTTTTGGCTGGATCATTCGTTAAAAATCACACCCGATGAAGAGCTGGGGCTTGTGCGGAAATTATACTTCGACCAGCTTCCCTTCAATAAACTCAATCAGGGTATTGTCAAGAAGGCCATGCTTTTTGAAGACAAGCCCGAATACAAACTGAGTTACAAAACGGGTTGGAGCGGCTGGGACAGCAGCCACCAAAAACACATTGGATGGATGGTGGGCTGGATAGAAGAAAACAGGCACCCGTATTTTTTTGTGCTCAACCTGGAGTCTTCCGACAAAAATTTTGACATGCCCGCTGTTCGGATGAAAATTTTAAAGGGCATTTTAGCCGATCTTGGGTTTATGAAGGGCAACAAGTAAGGCGGAAGCTTTACGGGTCAGGGCATTAATTTTCTGCTGTCGGCTGGCAATCTTATTTTAGCATGCTCTTTGCCTTAATCAGAAAAACCAAATTTTTTGAACCTTCAATTTCAATATCCGCAGGCTTTTTATCTACTGGCAATCGTTCCTTTGCTTTTGCTGGTCTTTGTTTTTTACCAGCGTTGGAAAGGCAAGCGGGTGAAGCAAATCGGCGATCCCCAACTGGTCAGGGCTTTGTTCCGCAACCATTCTTCTGCAAAAGCGGTGCTCAAATTTGCCTTGCTGGTTTTGGTTTTTGCCGCCGGTTGCGTCGCCATCGCCAATCCCCGAAAGCGGGACGAATCATCCACCGAAACCAGAAAGGGCATCGACCTGGTCATCGCTTTGGACGTAAGCAACAGCATGCTGGCTACCGATATCGCCCCCAACCGTCTGGCCCGGGCCAAGCAATTTATTTCCAAACTCATTGATCAATTAAAGGATGACCGTATTGGCCTGGTGGTTTTTGCCGGCAATGGTTACCTGCAAATGCCGTTAACCTTTGACCAATCCGCCGCCCGGCTGTACGTGTCCGCAGCCAGCCCCAATGCCATTGGCGCTCAAGGCACCAGCATTGCCGATGCCCTGCAAAAATCCGAAGTGGCCTTTGGCGAGGATGCAGACCGCTTTCGCTCTGTGGTTTTGATAACCGACGGCGAAACCCACGATGAGGATGCCCTAACCAAAGCCCGGGAACTGGCCAGCAAAGGCGTGATGATCAATACGGTGGGAATTGGTTCTCCGCAGGGTTCCACCATTATGGACACCGCAACGGGCAGCCCCAAAAAAGACGAAAACGGCGCGGTGATCGTTTCCAAGTTAAACGAGCAGTTGCTGCAGCAAATTGCGGCCATCACCAACGGCACCTATGTTCATTTGGAAAGCGCGGAGGCGGCTGTCAAAGAAGTGCTGGCGCAATATGCGCAAATAGAAAAAAAAGCCCTGGGCGACGTATCCACCTTTACCTACCAAACTTTTTATGCCTGGCTGGCCGTGCCGATGCTGCTCTTGTTGCTGGTGGAAGTATTTGTTTCCGACCGTAAAAAACGTGTACCATGAAAAAGATACTGTGTTTTTCCTTGCTGCTGATGTCGTTGTGTGCACAGGCGCAAAATGCAAACGCCCATATCAGTAAAGGCAATGATTATTACAAGCGAACACAGTTCGATCTGGCCGAGGCAGAATACCGCAAGGCCCTGCACGCCGATCCCGCCAATGCCACCGCGCAGTACAACCTTGCCAACGCCCTGCAAAAACAAAAAAAATACGATGAGGCCATAGGGGTGCTAGACCAACTGTACGCCTCCGGAGCAAACAGCAACCTCCGGTCGGCTGCGGCCTACAACCAGGGCGTGGCGTACACCAAGCAAAAATCGCTTGAAGCCAGCATCGACTCCTACAAAAAAGCCCTGCGCCTCAACCCCGACGACAAAGAAGCCAGGGAAAACTTGCAAAAAGCCTTGTCTGAACTAAAAAAACAACAGCAGGAACAGCAACAACAGGAGCAAAAATCGCAGTCCAATATGAGCCAGAAGGAGGTAGAGCAAAAGTTAAACCTGCTTCAGGAAAAAGAAAAGCAACTCCAGGAAAAACTGCAAAACCAAAACAGGCAAAAGGGCGGACGGCAGGCCAAGGACTGGTAAGCACTTCCGGAGCCGTTGGGTTTTGTGATCCGGGCCTTATCAACGAAATAACAAATCCTGCCTGTTTTCCTAACTAACTTTGCGGCAGGGTGAAATAATTTTCACATTGGTATATTTTCACATTTCATATTTCCATCATGCAGTTTTATAGCGAAAGCCTTACCGAATATAAACGCTTGGCCACAAAGGAAGTCAGGATTGGGGACCTCTTGCTGGGCAATGGCCACCCGATCCGGATCCAAACCATGACCACAACGGATACCATGGACACGCGGGCTACCGTGGAACAAACCATCCGTTGCAT
This sequence comes from Bacteroidota bacterium, assembly GCA_023392575.1. GTDB lineage: Bacteria > Bacteroidota > Bacteroidia > Chitinophagales > Chitinophagaceae > Flavisolibacter. The sequence goes on from JAEVYV010000124.1 coordinate 4,328, forward strand.
TGAAGCCGGCGCCGAACTGGTGCGCATCACGGCCCCGTCCAAAAAAGAAGCAGAAAACCTGCTCCACATAAAAAACGAACTGCGCCACAGGGGCTACCAAACCCCTTTGGTGGCCGACATTCATTTCACCCCCAATGCAGCGGAAATTGCGGCCCGCATTGTCGAGAAAGTCCGGGTCAACCCGGGCAATTATGTGGACAAGAAAAAGTTTGAGCTGATTGACTACACCGATGCGGATTATGCCGAAGAAATCGAACGCATTCGGGAGCGGTTTACGCCTCTTGTAAAAATTTGCAAGCAGTACGGTACGGCCATGCGGATTGGTACCAATCACGGCTCGTTGAGCGATCGGATCATGAGCCGTTACGGCGACACACCCATGGGCATGGTGGAAAGCGCCATGGAATTTTTGCGCATTGCCCGCAGCGAAAGCTACCACAATATTGTACTGAGCATGAAAAGCAGCAATCCGCAGGTGATGGTGCAGGCCTACCGCTTGCTGGCAAAAACCATGTTTGAGGAATTTGGCGAATGCTATCCCCTGCACCTGGGCGTCACGGAAGCCGGCGATGGGGAAGACGGAAGAATCAAAAGCGCCGTGGGCATCGGTACTTTGCTGGAAGATGGCCTGGGCGATACGATCCGCGTATCGCTGACCGAAGATCCGGAGCTGGAAATTCCGGTGTGCCGGGATATGGTAAAACGCTATCAAAACCGATCACGGCAAAGCCACCAGGCGGTGATTCCTAAAATAGAACAACTGCCCTACAATGCATTTGAATACCGGCGCCGGGAAACCTTTGCAGTAGGTAACTTGGGGGGCCATCAAGCACCGGTTGTGGTGGCCGACCTAAGCAAGTTGCCCGCTATTACCCCAAAAGATCTGGAGCCGGTTGGTTATGCCTATGATGCGGCTACGGATAAATGGAGCATTTCCGATACCGCTGCCGATTATATTTTTACCGGACACACCGTTTTGGATTTTGCCCTGCCCGGCACCCTAAAGGTGATTGTTTACCCGGCTGTCTGGTTGTTGGCGGAAGACAAAGCCACCTACCTCCCCATTTTTGACGACAGCGGTTATGCCAAATCCGATTTCAAAAGCAATGAGGTCAATTTTGTCATGATCGATTGCTTTAGCGACGAAACGCCGGTGAATGATTTTACGTTTTTGGACGCCGTGGCCAACGACCCCAAAGTGGTGCTGGGGCTGAGCAGCCAAAATCCTTTTCCCATGCCGGCGATTCGCCGAATGTTTGTGGAGCTGATAAACAGGGGCATTAAAAACCCGGTGGTGTTGATTGTGGACAGCGACTGGCAAACCGCAGACGAACATCTCATTCACTACGCCACAGAGGCCGGTGCCTTGTTGTTGGATGGCATGGGCGACGGGGTGTGCTTTGGCATGGGCAGCGAAAGCTATCGGCTTGCCAGCAGCGACCGGCAATCGGCCACCGTTGCCAGTTCGGGCCGAAACTACCTTCGGTCGCAATCGGTAGAACAATTCGTAAACAATACGGCCTTCAGCATATTGCAGGCTACCCGGACCCGGATTTCCAAAACCGAATACATCAGTTGTCCTTCCTGTGGCCGAACCTTGTTTGACCTGCAGGAAACCACGGCCCGGATTCGGGCGGTTACCAATCACCTGAAAGGAGTAAAGATTGCCATCATGGGCTGCATTGTAAATGGCCCGGGCGAAATGGCGGACGCCGATTTTGGCTACGTGGGCAGCGGTCCCGGAAAAATTACCCTGTATCGGGGCAAAGAAGTGGTCAAAAGAAATGTGCCGAGCGAAACAGCGGTGGAAGAATTGATCAATCTTTTAAAAGAACACAATGCCTGGATAGAACCCCGGCAGGCATTGCAGAAAATCTAAACGGTTATGATCAAAAAAATTGCTTGCTGCTTTGTTGCGCTGACCGTTTTGGTGCTTACCGGATGTGTGGACACGGTGGAGGAGTTAACGATCAACCCCGATGGAAGCGGGGTGTACAAAAATACCATGGACATGAGCGGCATGTACGACCTCATGGAGATGATGGCGGCCATGGACACCGCAGCCAACAGCCAGTTTAAAAAAATGTCGGAGAAGGATATCGACAGCGTGTTTGCCCTGCGTTCGGTTACCGATACCGCTGCCCGCCTTACCCCGGAACAAAAAAGACTTTTTCAGGACGCCACCATGAGCATTACCATGAAGCAAAACGACAAGGTGTTCCGGGTGGGCATGACCTATCCGTTTACCAAGCCGGAGGATGTGCAAAAAATTATCGAGCTTAATGACGCAGGCAAAGGTGTGGGCCTCTTTGAAAAAAAAGATGGAGACCAGGCAGCGCTGCCTGGTCTGGGCGATCAGGGCCAATTTCCCTCGGTTAATGATTTCTATATCGTGACCATTAAAAATGGCCTGATCGAAAGAATGCCCAACGAAGAAAAACTGGCTTCTTTAAAAGACAACGATCAGTTCCAGGAGCTAAAAGGTGCCGAAGACATGATGGAAACCATCGCTTTTAAAACCATCATTCATTTGCCCAAAGCGGCCCGCAAAGCAGAAGGGGAAAGGGTGGAGCTGTCGGCAGATAAAAAAACCGTTACCATCAAATCCTCGCTGCTGGATCTTTTTGAAAATCCAAAGGCGTTGGGCTTTCGTATTGAATACTGAAAATGCGTTCTTTTTTTAAAGGCGTTGTGCGGACAACTCCTTTTATTTTGCCCTAATTTGCGGTATGCAAACAGACTTTTTGGTGATCGGGTCGGGCATAGCAGGCCTGACCTATGCATTAAAAATAGCCAACCACTTTCCCGACAAACAGGTTACCATTATTACAAAAGCCGCTGCCGATGAAACCAATACCAAATATGCCCAGGGTGGCATTGCGGTGGTAAACGACCTGGAGAACGATAGCTTTGAAAAACACATAGAAGACACGTTGATTGCCGGAGACGGGTTGTGCAATAAAAAGGTAGTTGAAATTGTGGTGAAAGAGGGGCCTGCCCGGGTGCAGGAAATCATTGATTGGGGCGCCCGGTTTGATAAGGACGCAGAAGGCGATTTTAAACTGGGAAAGGAAGGAGGCCACTCCGAATTTCGTATTCTGCACCACAAGGATGTTACGGGCAAGGAAATGGAAAGGGCGCTGCTGGCGGCCGTTGACGCGGTGCCCAACATTCAGTTTATCAAACACTGTTTTGTCATCGACATCATTACCCAGCACCATTTGGGATATTTGGTCACCAAGTCTACTCCGGATATTTGTTGTTATGGCGTGTACGTGTTGAACGCAAAAAACAACCGCATTGAAAAAATCCTTTCCAAAATAACCTTGCTGGCCACAGGCGGCAACGGGCAGGTGTACCGCACCACCACCAACCCTTCCATTGCCACCGGTGATGGCGTGGCCATGGTGTACAGGGCCAAGGGCAGAATTGAAAACATGGAGTTCATTCAGTTTCACCCCACAGCTTTGTACGAAGCCGGCAAGCGGGGACAGGCTTTTTTGATCACCGAAGCCGTTCGCGGCGACGGGGGCATCCTGCGCAACAGCCGTGGAGAGGCCTTTATGGAGCGCTACGATTCGAGAAAAGACCTGGCGCCCCGCGATATTGTGGCCCGGGCCATTGATAACGAAATGAAGATTACCGGCACCGAACACGTGTACCTGGACTGCCGGCACATGAACATGGAAAAATTCAAAGAACATTTTCCAAACATCTACGAAAAATGCTTGTCCATTGGCATTGATGTGGCCCAGGCAATGATTCCGGTTGCGCCGGCGGCGCACTACAGTTGCGGTGGCATTAAAACCGATGCGTGGGGCAGAAGTTCCATTCAGCATTTATATGCCTGCGGCGAGTGCTCCAGCACCGGGCTGCACGGCGCCAACCGCCTGGCCAGCAATTCCCTGCTGGAGGCCATGGTGTTTGCCCATCGCTGCTATGCTGACAGCGTTGTTGCTTTTGAACAAATAAAAGAGTTGCCGCCCATACCGGACTGGAATGCCGCCGGAACATCCGAACCCAAGGAAATGATCCTGATCACGCAAAGCCTTAAAGAACTGCAACAGGTAATGAGCGATTATGTGGGCATTGTTCGAAACAGTGTTCGCTTGCAGCGGGCAATGAAACGGATTGATCTTTTGTTTGACGAAACGGAAGACTTGTACCAAACCACCACCGTATCTCCACAATTGCTTGAGCTGCGCAACCTCATCACGGTAGGCTACCTGATCACCAAAGGCGCCTCGTTTCGAAAAGAAAGCCGGGGCCTGCACTTCAACACCGATTATCCGTATAAGTCTGAGCTGGTTCAAAACATTGTTCTTTAGAGTGGTTTGAATCAGGAGAAACGGATGGCCGGGAAGGGCCTTGTGTTAATTTTGTGGGTGGTCTTCCCGTTGGTTTGATAAATTGAAGAAGTTCCATGTATTATATTGCTTACGGATTGTTGTACTTGTTGTCGCTGCTTCCTTTGCGGGTGTTGTATTGGCTCTCTGATGTCTTTTATTGGATCATTTATTATGCGGTCGGATACCGGAAACAAGTTGTTCTGCGCAACCTGGCGATTGCCTTTCCCGAAAAAACCGTTGCCGAACGCAAGCAAATAGCAAAAAAGTTCTACCGGAACTTTACCGATTTTTTTGTTGAAACCGTAAAGCTTTTTAGCGCCGGTGATGGGTTTATCAACAAACATTTTGCTGCGGATTTTTCCGTGTTCGAACAGTTTTGGAAGCAGGGGAAAAAATGCCAGGTGCACCTGGGGCATAACTTCAACTGGGAACTGGGCTATCATGCCATAGCCTTACACATCCATCAAAAAGCCCTGGGTGTGTACATGCCCATGAAGAGCAAGGTTTTTGAGCGGATATTTTTAAAACTGCGCTCCCAAAGAGGCGGGGTGTTGTTGCCCGCGACAAGCATCCGCAGTGCCCTAATGCCGTTCCGGCACGAGCCCTATGTGTTGTTGCTGGTGGCGGACCAAAGTCCGGCAACGCCCAAAAGCGGCATTTGGACCTCTTTTTTTGGCAAACCCACACCCTTTGTAACCGGGCCGGAAAACGGCGCCCGGATCGGGAATTTGCCGGTGGTGTTTTCCTATTTAACCAAAACACGGCGCGGTTACTACGAGGGGCATTTTGTGGTGGCCACAGAAAATGCCGCAGCTTTAACAAAGGGAGAGCTGACAAAAAAATACGCAGCGTTTTTAGAAGAAAAGATGAAGGCCCAACCCGAGATCTGGCTGTGGACGCATAAACGATGGAAGTGGGATTGGCAGCCCGAGTACGGGGAAGTTTATTAACCCGGAAGTGATCATTGAAAGAGCAGTCTGGAGGACTGCTCTTTCAATGATTGGACTAAAGAAAATCAGTTCAGCACACTGTTTTCCTTTTCTTTTTCAATTTTCTCCTGTTGTTTGATGGCGTTCCAGCCGCCCACAACGTTTCTTAAATTGTGTATTCCCTGGCGTTTTAAAATGGAAGCGCCGATAACGCTTCTGTACCCACCCTGGCAATGCACGTATACGTTTTGATTTTCTTCCAGGGCGGACATGTTTAAAGGATCGGTCAGGTCGTTGAGGGGAATGTTCAACGCGTCTTTTACATGGCCGTCCGCAAATTCCGCTTGCTTTCGAACATCCAGCACCACCAGGTTGTCATCAAAGGGCAGATCCATGGCCAGTTCATCGGCTTCAACATTAATGATCATGTCGATCTCTTCGCCGGCTGCCTTCCAGGCGTCAAAACCGCCGTCCACGTATCCGATTACTTTGCTAAAGCCCACGCGGGCCAAACGAACGATCGTTTCTTTTTCCTTACCGCCTTCGCTCACCAAAACCATTGGCTTGTCAAAAGACAGCAAGCTGCCCGCCCATTCGGCAAAGCGGCCTTCCAGTCCAATAAAGATGGAGCCCGGAATAAAACCTTGGGTAAACACATCGGCGTGGCGGGTATCCAGAATCAATACCTCCTGGGCAAGTGCTTGTTTGGTA